>NZ_JBHWJL010000149.1:0-12028 GCF_042731495.1 Streptomyces sp. NPDC059853 | reverse complement strand
CCCCCATCCGCTCCGCGCCGTCCACCGCCTCGTCGAACGCCTCGCGCGCCGCGGGCTCCCGGGTCCACGGCCGCAGGTTCTCCACCGACAGCCGGAGCCCGGCCAGCGGGTTGCGCAGTTGGTGGGCGACGTCCCCGACGAACATCCGCTGCCGCTCCAGGGAACGCTGCACGGTGTCCACCATCTGGTTGAAGGCGGAGGCGAGACCGCGCAGCTCCGGCGGGCCGTGCTCCGCCGGGGCGCGCGCCCCCAGCTCGCCGCCGCGCACGTCCAGCGCGATGCGCTCCAGGTCGCGCACCGGGCGCAGGATCCAGCGGGTCAGCGGCCACAGCGCGCCCACCAGCGCCAGCACGGGGACCAGCAGCAGCGCCGCCCCGGTCGCCCAGCGGCGCATGGTGGCGGCGCGCAGCCCGTCGGTGGGCGCCTCGATCACCACCACGGCCGTCACCTGCGAGTCCCGGCCCACCGGCTCCACCACCCGCAGCGGGCCGCGCTGCCAGGGCCATACGGTGGCCGCCTCGGTGGCCCGGGCGCCGGCGAACGCGCGCCGTACCTCGGCACTGGCCGCCAGCCCCTCGGGCGGCGCGGGGCCCGGGTCGTGGACCAGCCCGCCGTCCAGGCCCAGCACCCACACCGGTGAGTCGTACAGTTCGTGGTAGGCGTCCAGCTCCGCGTGCATCCGGGTCCACTCGCCGGAGGCGATGGCCGCCTCGGCGAGGGTGGCGAACCGTACGGCGTCGCCGCTGCGGTCGATGAACACCTGCTGGGTGGTCCGCTCGCTCACCACCACCGCGTACGCGAGGCCGATCCCCACCACCAGCAGCGCCAGGACCGGGAGCAGCGCGGCCATGATGCGCCGGCGCACCGGTGGCTACCCGTCCGCCGGGCCGGCGGCCTCAAGACGGTAGCCGACCCCGCGCACCGTGGTGATGCGCGCGGACGGGCCGAGCTTGGCGCGCAGCGAGGTCATGTGGGTGTCGAGGGTGCGGCTGCTGCCCTCCCAGGCGGACTGCCAGACCTGGTCGAGGATGCGTTCGCGCTCCACCACCGCCCCGGCGTTGCGGGCCAGCAGCACCAGCACCTCGAACTCCTTGCGGGTCAGCCGCAGCGTCTCGCCGTGCCGGGAGACCTCGTGCCGGTCGCGGTCGATCAGCAGGTCGCCGTGGCCGATGGTGCCGCGCGGCGCGGGGCCGGTGCGCAGCACGCGCAGCCGGCGGGTGACGGCCTCGATGCGGGCCAGCAGCTCGGCCACCCCGAACGGTTTGACCAGGTAGTCGTCGGCGCCGGCCCGCAGCCCGCGCACCCGGTCGGTCTGCTCGCCGCGCGCGGTGACGGCGATGACGCCGGTGGCGGCGCGGTCGCGCAGCAGCCGTATCACCTCGACGCCGTCGCCGTCGTCCAGGCCGAGGTCCACCAGGGCGATCTCGAAGTCGGCGGTGCCGATCGCCTCGGCCGCCTCGCGGACGCTGCGCGAGCGTTCGACGTCGTACCCCTCGGCCCGCAGGGTCCGGGCGAGAGCGCGCGCCACCCGGTCATCGTTCTCGACTATGAGGGCGCGCATGCGCACAGACTAGCGGCGCCCCGGTACCGGGGTGGAGGCCCGGTACCGGGGCGGAGCGGCAGGTGCCGCCGTCAGTTCTTCTGGATCTGGTCGAAGCTCAGCTCGACCGGGGTCTCGCGGCCGAAGATCTCCACCAGGCCCTTGACCTTCTTGGAGTCGGCGTTGATCTCGTTGATCGTGGCCTGGAGGGTCGCGAAGGGGCCGTCGGTGACGGTGACCGAGTCGCCGACCTCGAAGTCCAGCACCTGGACCTCGACCCGGCGGCCGGCCGCCGGGGCGCCGCCCTCGGCCGCGGCCTGCTCGGCGGCCTTCTGCTCGGCCTCGGGGGCCAGCATCTTGACGATCTCGTCCAGCGTCAGCGGGTACGGGTCGTAGGCGTTGCCCACGAAGCCGGTGACGCCGGGGGTGTTGCGCACGACGCCCCAGGACTCGTTGGTCAGGTCCATGCGCACCAGCACATAGCTGGGGAGCTTGTTCTGCTTGATGGTGCGGCGGTCGCCGTTCTTGATCTGGACGACCTCTTCCTGCGGCACCTCGACCTGGAAGATGTAGTCCTCGACGTTGAGCGACACGGCGCGCTGTTCGAGGTTGGTCTTCACCCGGTTCTCGTAGCCGGCGTACGTGTGCACCACGTACCACTCGCCGGGCAGCACCCGCAGTTCCTCGCGCAGCTGCGCGACCGGGTCGACCGGCTCGGGGGCCTCGGCCTCGGCCTCCGCCTCCTCGGCGGGCTCCTCCCCGTCGGCCCGCGCCTCGTCCTCCGCGTGGACGGCGGCGGACTCGGCGGGCTCGCCCGCGGCGGCGTCGGCAGCCTCGGTCTGGTCGACGGTGTCCGCTGCCTCGACGATGTCGCGCGCGGTGTCGTCGCCCTCGGCGGCGTCGTCGGTCAGATGCGGGTCAGACTTCGGGTCAGACACGGTGGCTGCTTCTTCCTGCTTCACATTGACGTGGAACATCCGGGCGGGATCGCCGCGGCTCGCGGTGTCAGGACGACGTTACGTCCGCGCCCGCCGCGCCCCGTCCGGAGCGGGGTCAGCCGAAGACGTACTCGACGACCCGGCTGAATCCCCAGTCAAGCACGGTGAGGATGCCGATGACGATCAGAACGAAAACGATCACCGCGGAGGTGTAGGTGGTCAGCTGACGCCGCGAGGGCCAGACGACCTTGCGCAGCTCGGCGATGACCTGCCGGTAGAACAGCGCGAGCTTGCCCAGCGGCCCGCGCTTGGCACGCCGCCCGCGTCCACGGCCGGCGCCGTCCCCCCGGGGCTCCGGCGTCTCGACGGAGTCCGTGATCCCAGCCACTCGCCCTCACCTGATCCCGGTCATGGTCGTAAGCCGCCCGGTCCCCCGGACGGCTTGCATTGCGGTACGTACTACCACTGTCCACCTGCTGTGCGTAGCAGGGCCGGAGGGACTTGAACCCCCAACCGCTGGTTTTGGAGACCAGTGCTCTACCAATTGAGCTACGACCCTTTGCTCGTGGCACCGGGAAAACCTACCGCACCCGGCCCCACTGGGTGGAGAGTGTACGTGCTCAATCGCCGCCCGTCGAACGGACAACCGCCGCAACCCGGGTGCCGCGGCCCGGCCCGGTCTGCGACGATGCCCCTATGAGCGCAGCGACACCCACCGCACAGTCCGCATCGGCAGCCGCCGGACGCCGGGTCTCGGCCCGCGTCGGGGCGATCTCCGAGTCCGCGACCCTGGCCGTCGACGCCAAGGCGAAGGCCCTCAAGGCGGCCGGCCGGCCGGTGATCGGCTTCGGCGCCGGCGAGCCCGACTTCCCCACCCCCGGGTACATCGTGGACGCCGCCGTGGCCGCGTGCCGCGAGCCGCGGTTCCACCGCTACACGCCGGCCGGCGGGCTGCCGGAGCTGAAGCAGGCCATCGCGGCGAAGACGCTGCGCGACTCCGGCTACGAGGTCTCCCCCTCCCAGGTGCTGGTGACCAACGGCGGCAAGCAGGCGATCTACGAGGCGTTCGCCGCGCTGCTCGACCCGGGTGACGAGGTGATCGTCCCGGCGCCGTACTGGACCACCTACCCGGAGTCGATCCGGCTGGCCGGCGGCGTCCCGGTGGAGGTCGTCGCGGACGAGACCACCGGGTACCGGGTGAGTGTGGAGCAGCTGGAGGCGGCGCGCACGGAGCGCACCAAGGTGCTGCTGTTCGTCTCCCCGTCGAACCCGACCGGCGCCGTGTACCCGCGCGAGCAGGTCGAGGCGATCGGCCGCTGGGCGGTGGAGCACGGTCTGTGGGTGCTCACCGACGAGATTTACGAACATCTGGTCTACGGGGACGCCGAGTTCTCCTCGCTGCCGGTGGTGGTCCCCGAGCTGGCCGACCGCACCGTGATCGTCAACGGGGTGGCCAAGACGTACGCGATGACCGGCTGGCGGGTGGGCTGGCTGATCGGCCCGCAGGACGTGGTGAAGGCCGCCACCAACCTCCAGTCGCACGCCACCTCCAATGTGAGCAACGTCGCGCAGGCGGCGGCGATCGCGGCGGTCTCCGGCGATCTGGACGCGGTGGCCGAGATGGGCAAGGCGTTCGACCGGCGGCGGCGCACCATCGTGAAGATGCTGAACGAGATCGACGGCGTGGTCTGCCCGGAGCCGGAGGGCGCCTTCTACGTGTACCCGTCGGTCAAGGCGCTGCTCGGCAAGGAGCTGCGCGGGCGGCATCCGGCCACCTCGGTGGAGCTGGCCGAGGTGATCCTGGAGGAGGCCGAGGTCGCGGTGGTCCCGGGTGAGGCGTTCGGCACGCCCGGCTATCTGCGGCTGTCGTACGCGCTGGGCGACGACGACCTGGTCGAGGGCGTCTCGCGGCTCCAGAAGCTGCTGGCGGAGGCGGGCTGAGCCACCGGAGCGGGTTCACGTTCGGGTGACGCGGCTACCGGCCGGACGGCGTAATGCGGCAAGATTCCTGGATGGATCGTGTGCGTGACGTCCGGCTGCTGCCGAAGGCCCATCTGCATCTGCACTTCACCGGCTCGATGCGGCCTTCCACCCTGCTGGAACTGGCGGACAAGTACGGCGTGCACCTGCCGGACGCGCTGCGTGGCGGCGAGCCTCCCCATCTGCTGCGGGCCACGGACGAGCGCGGCTGGTTCCGGTTCCAGCGGCTGTACGACATCGCCCGCTCCTGTCTGCGCGAGCCCGAGGACATCCAGCGGCTGGTGCGCGAGGCGGCCGAGGAGGACGCGCGGGACGGCGCGCGCTGGCTGGAGATCCAGGTCGACCCGACCTCGTACGCGCCGCGGCTGGGCGGGCTGATCCCCGCGCTGGAGATCATCCTGGACGCGGTGCAGGTGACCTCGCGGGACACCGGGGTGGGGATGCGGGTGCTGGTGGCCGCGAACCGGATGAAGCACCCGCTGGACGCCCGCACCCTGGCCCGGCTCGCCGTGCGCTACCGGGACCGGGGCGTGGTCGGCTTCGGGCTCTCCAACGACGAGCGGCGCGGCTTCGCCCGCGACTTCGACCGGGCGTTCGCGATCGCCCGGGACGGCGGGCTGCTGGCCGCGCCGCACGGCGGTGAGCTGTCGGGGCCCGCCAGTGTCCGGGACTGCCTGGACGATCTGCGGGCCTCCCGGGTGGGCCACGGGGTGCGGGCCGCCGAGGACCCCCGGCTGCTGGAGCGGCTGGCGCGGGACCGGGTGACGTGCGAGGTGTGCCCGGCGTCGAATGTGGCGCTGGGGGTGTACGAGCGGCTGGCGGACGTGCCGCTGCGCACGCTGTGGGATGCCGGGGTGCCGATGGCGCTGGGCGCGGACGACCCGCTGCTGTTCGGGTCGCGTCTCGCGGCGCAGTACGAGATCGCGCGCGAGCACCACGGTTTCTCGGACCGGGAGCTGGCGGAGCTGGCCCGGCAGTCGGTGCGCGGGTCGGCGGCGCCCCGGGACGTGCAGGAGAAGATCATGGTGGAGATCGAGGAGTGGCTGTCGCTGTGAGCGGCGGGGCCGCCCTGCGGTCCCGCCCCGGGCACCGGCTCCGGCACCGGCTCCGGCCCGGTGCTCAGGTGCCGCGTTTGCGTTCGGCCCGCCGCCTGGCCTCGCCGGCCGCCCGGACGTCCTGGATCAGCCGGGCCAGGCCGGTGTCGAAGCGGTCCCGGTACTTGGCCACCTGCCCGGGGCTCTGGGTGTCGGGGCCGAAGGTGTGCGCGAAGTCGACCAGCGTGGTGCGGACCGTCCGCGCCGGGTCGGCCGCGTACGGGTCCTCGTCCACGGCGATGAGCACGCTCGCCGCGAGGAAGGCGAGGCCGGTCCCGGCGGCGGCCGTCCTGATCCGCTCCAGCTGGGCGGCGACGGTCTCGTAGACGGCGGGTTCCAGGGAGAGCCCGCGCAGGATCTCCTCGGAGGCGCGTCCCACCGCCAGCCGGGATCCGCGCCACAGGCCGGTGCTGCCGACCACGCGGTAGCCGCGGGTGGCCGAGCCGGTGATGCGGTCGGCGAGGGTCAGCCGGGCCTTCTTGATCCGGGCGCGGGCCCGGGACATGGAGGTGAGCAGTTCGCGGCGGCTGGCGGTGGCCGAGCCGACCTTGATGTCCAGGACCCGGGGCCGGGTCATGCCGTAGGTCAGATGGGCCAGGTAGACATGGGTCGTGTCGTCCCCGGCACCCCGGCGGCCGTCCATGGCCCGGACCTCGGCGGCGGTGTAGGAGCGCGGGAGCACGCCGAGGAGCCCGGGATGGCGGCCGGCGCGCAGGGCGGCGTAGAAGGCGCGCTCGACCGCGTTGGTGGGCTTCTCCACGATCCGCCCGCCGGCCCGGGTCGCGATCCCGCCGTGCCCGCCGGCCACCTCCGCCCGCCGCACGGCCGGGTCGGGCGGCGGGACCTCCGACCGCCGGGCACGCTCCTGGGCGGGCGGTACGCGCCGCCGGGTCCTGTGCGAGCGCACTGTGTTCCCTCCCGCGGGCCGTGACGGCCCACAGCCGATGTGGGGGTGGGTACCGGAAGCCCCGCCGAGGAGCGTTCCCCCGGGCGGTGCGCCCGGACCGCCTCGGCGGCCGTCGCCCGGGGTGACCGGGCGGCGTGCGGGAGCGGGACGGGTCAGAGGCTGACGCCGACCGTCACCGGTTCGTTGACCAGGGTGACGCCGAAGGCGGCGTGCACGCCGTCGCGCACCTCGCGGGCGAGGGCGAGCAGATCGGCGGTGGTGGCGCCGCCCCGGTTGGTGAGGGCGAGGGTGTGCTTGCCGGAGATACGGGCCGGCCCCGTGCCGTACCCCTTGGTGAAGCCGGCCTTGTCGATGAGCCAGGCGGCGGAGGTCTTGGTGCGGCCCTCGCCCGCCGGGTAGGCGGGGGGCTCGGTGCCGGGGCCGAGCCGCTGGGCGACCCGCTCCCGGAAGGCGGCGAAGTCGGCGTCGGTGAGCAGCGGGTTGGTGAAGAAGGAGCCGGCCGACCAGGTGTCGTGGTCGGCGGGGTCGAGGACCATGCCCTTGCCGGCCCGCAGCGCGAGGACGGTCGCGCGGGCGGTGGCGGCGGGCACCCGCTCACCGGCGGCGACGCCGAGGGCGCGGGCGGTCTCGGGGTAGGCGAGCGGGGCGGAGAGGCCGCCGGCGTCCTCCAGGGCGAAGCGGACCCGCAGCACGACGTACCGGTGGGGGTCGGCCTTGAAGCGGCTGTGCCGGTAGGCGAAGCCGCAGTCGGCGGCGGGCAGGGTGACGGTGCGGCGCTCGGCGCGGTCGTAGGCGACGACCTCGGTGATGACCGAGGAGACCTCCTGGCCGTAGGCGCCGACGTTCTGGATGGGCGTGGCGCCGGCCGAGCCGGGGATGCCGGCCAGGCATTCGACACCGGCCAGCCCGGCCTCGACGGTGCGGGCCACGGCGTCCGACCAGTTCTCGCCGGCCGCCAGCTCCAGGTGGGTGCCGTCCAGGTCGAAGCCGGTGTTGGCGATGCGCAGGGCGGTGCCCCGGAAGCCCTCGTCGGCGATCAGCAGGTTGCTGCCGCCGCCGATGACCAGCAGCGGGGTGCCGGTGGCGTCCGCCTCCTCGACGGCGGCGACGACCTCGGCGTCGGTGCTCGCGGTGACCAGCCGGTCGGCGGGGCCGCCGAGCCGGAAGGTGGTCAGATCGGCGAGGACGGTACCGGCGGTCTCAGTGGTTTCGAGCACCCGCCCAGAATACGGCCCGGCCGGCCGCCGGAGCCGCCGGTGGCCCGGACCGTTCCGCCGCAGGGGGAACGGTCCGGGGCGGGCCGGACGGGCCGGGACGGGTCAGACCGGGACCGGGTCGGCGGGCCGGGCGCCGGGGGTCTCCCCGGGCGCGGGGTCCGGCCGTCCGGGCCGCCGCCGCTCGGGCAGCCAGGTGATGACGGCGGCCGAGACCACCAGCACGCCGACGGCCACCCACAGCGCGGGGACCAGTCCGTCGGTGAACTCCTGTCCCGAGCCGTAGCCGCCGCGGGCGGCGAAGACCGAGGCGAGGACGGCGACGCCGAGCGCGCCGCCGACCTCGCGGGCGGAGTTGTTGACGCCGGAGGCGATGCCCTGCATGCCCGGTGGCACGGCGCCCATCGCCATCGCCCCGGACGGCGCGAAGAACATGGCCATGCCGATGCCGCACAGCACGAAGGCGGGCACCATGCCGGGGTAGGAGACGGCGGGGTCGGCGTACAGCGCGAACCAGCCCATGCCGGCCGCCATCAGCAGCAGCCCGGAGGCGACGACGGGCCGGCCGCCGATCCGGTCGGTGAGGGCCCCGGCGAGCGGGGCGACGATCATCGGCATCGCGGTCCACGGCAGCATCCGCACCCCGGCCTCCATCGGCGAGTAGCCCATGATCAGCTGGAGGAACTGGGTCAGCAGGAAGATCGAGCCGAACATCCCGGCGTACATCAGCAGGCTGGTGATGTTGATCGCGGTGAAGGCGCGGGAGCGGAAGAGGCCCAGCGGCAGCAGCGGCTCGGGGGTGCGGGCCTCGTGCCGGACGAAGGCGGCCAGCAGGAGGGCGCCGAGCGCGAAACCGGCCAGGACGCTGCCGGAGGTCCAGCCGTGCTCGTGGGCGCGGACGATGGCGAGGACGACGCCGAAGAGGCCGCCGCTGGCGAGTGCGGTGCCCACCGCGTCGAGCCGCTCGACCTGGCCGCGGCTCTCGGGGAGCCGGGTCAGGGCGAGGGGCAGCACGAGCAGGCCGATGGGCAGGTTCAGCCAGAAGATCCAGTGCCAGGACAGGTGCTCGGTGATGGCGCCGCCGACGAGGGGGCCGCCCGCGATGGCGAGGCCGTTGACCGCGCCCCAGACCCCGAAGGCGGCGCCGCGCCGCTCGGGCGGGACGGCCGCGGAGATCAGGGTGAGGCTGAGCGGGATGAGGGCCGCGGCGGCGGCGCCCTGGACGGCGCGGGCGGCTATCAGCGCGTCGGTGGAGCCGGCGAGCGCCGCTCCGGCGGAGGCGAGGGTGAAGAGGGCGATGCCGGAGGCGAAGACCCGCCGGCGGCCGTAGCGGTCGCCGAGCGCGGAGGCGAAGAGCAGGAGGCAGGCGAACGGCAGGGTGTAGCCGTTCACGATCCACTCCAGCGCGGCGAGGTCGCCGCCGAGGTCCTCGCGGATGACGGTCAGCGCGGTGGTGACCACGAGGTTGTCCAGGGACGCCATGAAGGTGGCGGCCGAGGTGAGCGCAAGCGTCCATACGACGACCGCGCGCGGACGGCGCGGTGGCTGCTGGGCGTCGGACATGTCCCCTCCGGAAAACTAGTGATTGATCAATAACTTTCACTGGCAGACGGACACCCTCCCCGGCGGCACCGCCGGGGAGGGGACGGATCAGCCGGAGCGCTCGGTGCCGGAACGGTCGCGCCCGCCGCACGCGACCCACAGCGGATGGTCCGGCGGGAAGCCGAGGGCGAGCAGCACATTGATGAGCATGCCGGCGCCGAGGAAGTCGGCGGTGACCCGGCCGTCCGCCCCCAGCCGCAGATACACGGACTCGAACAGTTCGTTCCAGTGGGCGGGGCCCCCACCCAGCCGCACGACCCGGTGCCGTTCATGGATTCCCCCGTGGACACCCTGACCTGCAACCACCAGGAGGTCTCGCCCGCGATGGAGGCGATCATCTCCATCGACACCACCAAGGGGAACCGGCTGCTCAACCACCGCGGCATCGCACTGTCCCCCACCATCCACCAGGGCTGGATCCTGCGGGTGAGCGAGGACCTGCTGTCCGTGCTGGAGAGCGTCACCGGCGAGCCCGCCCGGGTCCTGCCCGTCACCACGCAGGACATCACGCCCTACGGCAACGGCGTGCACCACATCAACTCCATCCTCCAGCCCGCCGTCGCCACCACCGCCCCCGTGGTGGGCCTGGCCGTGACCGCCGCCACCGCCGTCGCCGGCTGCGCCACCGGCGCCAGCCACGAGACCGACATCGCCGCCGCCGCCCGCTTCGCGGTGGAGACCGCCAAGGAATTCGGCCGCGGCACCGCCCGCTTCCACGACCCGGAGGAATTCGCCCGCCTCGTGGACCTGTACGGCCCCATGACCCACCTCCAGTCGCTCCCGTCCTGAGAGAGACCGCACCACCAGGAGTCCCCGTGGAACCCAGACTCTCCACCCCGCCGGCCGGTACGGCGGAACCCGGGCAGCGGCACCCGCGCGCCTTCGAACCCATCACGCTCGTCATCACCGTCCTGATGTCCGTGCTGGGCGCCCTGATCGGCGTCGTGCTGATCACCTCGCTCGGCGTCTCGCCGAACACCTCGGTGATCGGCGCCCTGGTCGCCATGCTGGTCGGCCGCATCCCCCTGGGCATCCTGGTCAGGATGCGCTCCCCGCACCGGCAGAACCTGGTGCAGTCCGCCATCTCCGGGGCCACCTTCGCCGCCGCCAACTCGCTGCTCACCCCGATCGCGGTGCCCTTCGCCCTGGGCCGCACCGACCTGGTGTGGCCGATGCTGGGCGGCGCCGCCATCGGCCTGGCCGTGGACAGCTGGGTCCTCTACCGGGTCTTCGACTCCAAGCTGCTGTCCGCCACCAACGCCTGGCCGGCCGGCATCGCCTCCGCCGAGACCATCAAGGCCGGAGACACCGGCGGACGCAAGGCCGCCGTCCTCGGCGTCAGCGCCGTGGCCGGTCTGCTGGGCGCGCTGGCCAAACTGCCGACCGCCGCCGCGGGCGTCGGCTTCCTCGGCAACGTCTGGGCGCTGGCCATGTTCGGCATCGGCCTGCTCATCGCCCAGTACGCCCCCGGGATCTTCGACGTCAACCTGTCACAGGAGTTCATCCCGCACGGCCTGATGGTCGGCGCCGGCCTCGTCGCCCTCGTCCAGGCCGTCCTGCTGATGCGCAACCGCAAGGGCCGCGCCGAGGGCCGGGCCGCGAAAGCCGCGGCCGGCGAGCCTGCCCCCGCCCCCGCTCCCGTCCCCGCCCCGCAGGAGAGCCCGCAGGTGCGCACCAAGGACGCCGCCCAGCTGCGGCGCGGCCTGATCCAGGGGATGGTGCTCTTCATCGGCGGAGCCGTCTTCGTGGCCGTCACCGGCGGCATCGCGAGCGGCATGTCGCTGCCCGCGCTCATCGGCTGGGTCCTGCTGGCCGCCACCGCCGCCCTCGTCCACCAGCTGATCGTCGGCCTCGCCGCCATGCACTCCGGCTGGTTCCCGGCCTTCGCCGTCACCCTCATCGTGCTGATCGTCGGCCTGGTGCTGCACATCGACACCGTGCCGCTCGCCCTGCTGGTCGGCTACACCGCCTCCACCGGGCCCGCCTTCGCGGACATCGGCTACGACTTCAAGGCCGGCTGGCTGCTGCGCAAGGACGCCACCCCCTGGCTGCCGTACGAGATGGACGGCCGCCGCCAGCAGTACCTCGCCCAGCTCGTCGGCTTCGCGGTCGCCCTGGTCGTCGTCGCGATCGCCTGGAAGGGCTTCTTCGAGGAGGGCCGCGTCCCGCCGGTCTCCGAGGTCTACGTGGCCACCATCCTGGCCGGCCTCGACCCCGGCGTCATGGGCACCCTGCTGCTGTGGGCCATCCCCGGCGCCCTCATCCAGGCCATCGGCGGCTCCTCCCGGCAGATGGGCGTCCTGCTCGCCACCGGTCTGCTGGTCGCCACCCCCGCCGCCGGCTGGCTGGTCCTGGGCGCCCTGGTCGTCCGCACCGGCTACACCGTGTGGCGCCGCCGCGGCATCACCGACCCGGCCGCCCGCCGGGCCAGTGACGAACAGTCCGAGGCGGACCTCTCCCTGGTCGGCGCCGGACTGATCGCCGGCAGCTCCGTGCACGACGTGAGCCAGCTCACCAAGACCCTGTGAGGCCCCCCATGAGCGCACCGCTCGGCCTGGTCACCATCGGCCAGGCACCCCGCACCGATCTGCACGAGGACGCCGCGCCGCTGCTGGCCGGCATCCCCTTCACCGAGCACGGCGCCCTCGACGAGGACCGCTTCGACGGGCCGGGGGAGGCGGCGGCCCGCGCCGCCGTCGCCCCCGCGCCGGGCGAGACCCCGCTGGTCTCCCGGCTGCGGGACGGCCGCTCCG
>NZ_JBHWJL010000148.1:0-12102 GCF_042731495.1 Streptomyces sp. NPDC059853 | reverse complement strand
GCATAGGGGTGGAGGTGCGCCGCGCGCCGGCCGACTCCGAGCGCACCATGGTGGCGCTCGCCTACCTGGACGCGGAGGGCGGCGCCCGGTACGACTTCCTCGCCGACTGGGACCCGCGCGCCATCGAGGTGCCCGCGGACACCGCCGTGCTGCACACCGGTTCGCTGGCCGTGGTGGTCGAGCCCGGCGCCTCCCGGGTGCTGACGCTCTGCCGGGAGCGGCGCCGGGCCGGGACGACGGTGGTCGCCGACCTCAATGTGCGTCCGGCCGTGCAGCCCGACCGGGACGTGTACCGCGCGGCCTGCGAACGGCTGGCCGGGGTGGCCGATGTGATCAAGGCCAGTGACGAGGATCTCGGCTGGCTCTACCCGGGGCTCGCCCCGCGGGACGCCGCCCGCGCCCTGCTGGCCCTCGGGCCGCAGCTGGTGGTGGTGACGCTCGGGCCGGACGGGGGGCTCGCGGTGACGGCGGAGGCCGAGGTGCGGGCACCGGCTCCCGCGATCACGGTGGTGGACACCATCGGCGCGGGGGACACCTTCCAGGCCGCGCTGCTGGACGCCATCGCCCGGCACGGGGCCGTGCCGCGTGAACCCGCCCTGCTCACCGAGGTGCTGACGCGCTGTGCGCTGGCCGCCGCTATCAACTGCACCAGGACCGGGGCGAATCCGCCGACGACGGCGGAACTGGCCGCCGCGGCCGGCGTTACCGGCCGATAGCCCGGGGGCGTGGCAACGTTGTCCAATTGGCCGCGCGGGCACGTTCACTGAAAGGACGTCAGGGAAACTCGGGGGATGGCCTGGTGAGAAGCGTCAGCCGTGTTGCTGATGATACGATCACCGCGCTTGCCAAACGAGCCGTGGGCGCGTATGGCGAACGGCAATCAGGCAAATCAGCCGAGCGGGCCATCCCCGAGGAGCGTTATGCCGTCTGCAGGGCAAACCCTGCCGTCAGGGGCCGGGTCCGACCGGCCTCCTGACCAGCCGTTATGTGGTGTGCGCCAGGCTGAGTGCCGGTAACCCTCAAGGCTGCCGCGGGTCTGCCGACTCGCACCGCATCGACGACGCCGTCCGCGCCACGGTCGATTGAGGATTACATGTGAAGCCAGTTCTTCTCTTGTGAAAGAACTGTGCCAGGAAGCGAATAGATGCGGTCTAGCTTAAAGAGAATCTCATGACGTCACTACAGGATCCAGCGGTCTGGGGTTTGATCGCCGGAACTCCTCTCGCCGCGACCGTGATTTATCGCGGACGTAAAGCGAGAGCAAAGCTACGCGAAGAGAACGAACAGCTGGCCACGCGCCACGCCGAGTTGGAGGGCTCGTTCGCCGCGGCCGTTGCCGAGGCGGAGAGCCGTGCCGAGGAAGGCACCAAGACGGCGCTGAAGGCGGCCATGCGGACCCTCCAGGGTCTGGCCAACGAACAGCAGCTGTCCATCTCCAAGGTGCAGGAGAAGTACGGAGACCTGCACATTCTCCAGGACCTCCTGGAGATCGACCACATGAACTCGCAGTTCGGCCGGCGTGCGCAGTCCATCGCGGTGCTGTGCGACGGCTGGCTGGGCCGCTCCCGTGCGGTGGCCTCCGTGTACGACGTGGTGCGCAGCGCCAAGGGGCGCATCCGGCACTACACGCGGGTCGAGGTGCGCTCGCAGACCAACTTCGCGGTGGTCAGCCGGGCGGTGGAGCCGGTGGCCCTCGCCCTGGCCGAGCTGCTGGACAACGCGACCAGCTACTCGTCCCCCGAGACCACGATCGAGATCAACATCCGTACGGTGCCCAAGGGCGTCATCGTGATGATCGACGACGCGGGCGTCGGCATGAACGAGGAGGAGAAGAGCCGGGCCGCCCGGCTGCTGTCCGGGGACACCCCGCCCGGGGTCAACGAGCTGGGCAATCCGCCCCAGTTCGGCTTCGCGGTGATCGGTGTGCTCGCCGCACGGTACGGGTTCAACGTCTCCGTCGACTCCTCCTCCCCCTACGGTGGTGTGCGCGCGGTAGTCCTTCTCCCCCAGGAGCTGCTTACCACCATGCCGGAGCCGGAGCCCACGCCGACCGTCGAGAACGCCGGGCCCGGTCAGGCGGCGCCCCCCGTCACGGGGACGACCGCGGGCGGCCTGCCCAAGCGCCGGCGGCGCGGGATGTCCATCGTGCAGCCGGAGTCGCGTACGCCGGTCGCACCGAACCGCTCCAGTGAAGAGACCGCATCGATCATGGGTGCCTTCCAGCGGGGCACCCAGTCCGGCCGTACCACCGGTCCCACCACGGAAGGACCCGAGCAGCAGTGAATCACGATCTCTCTTGGATGCTGGAGAGCGCTCTGGAGGTGCCCGAGGCCCGGCATGCGCTGCTGGTCTCGGCCGACGGTCTGCTCATGGCCCGCTCCCGGGACGTGCCCAAGGACGAGGCCGACACCATCGCGGCGGCGATGAGCGGTATGCAGTCCCTCAGCCGTACCGTGGCCGGCTTCGGCGGGGACGGCGCCATGCGGTGGCGGCAGACCGTCGTGGAGTTCGACGGCGGCTGGGTCTTCCTCATCTCGGCGGGTGAGGGCGCCTATCTCGCGGTGTCCGCTTCGCCGCAGGTCGACATGCAGGACATCACCTTCCGCATGCAGCAGCTGGTGAACCAGTTGGGCAAGGCGCTGTCGACGCCGCCCCGGGAGGATTCGGGTATCCCCACATGAGCGATGTTCCAGACGATCTGCCGGCGGAGACCGCCGATTTAGTGCGTCCGTATGTCATCACCAACGGGCGGGGGCTGCCCCAGAGCGATCGGTTCGAACTGATCACCCTGGTGACGGCAACCGAGGGCGGCACCGGCAACGGTCCCCTCGATCCGGAGAAGCGCAGTGTGATGGAGCTGTGCGAAGGCGGTTATCTCTCGGTGGCCGAAATCGCCGGCCATCTTGATCTGCCGGTCGGCATCATCAAGGTTCTGCTCTCCGATCTCGCGGAGGAGGGGCGCATCATGATGCGGGCCCCGATCCCGCGTGCCCATCTGACCGATGTCCAGGTTCTGCAGGAGGTGCTCAATGGACTCCAAGCACGTTTCGGGTAAGGGCGTCCACCTCCAGGAAAGTGTGCAGATTGCCGCGAAAATCCTGGTGGTCGGTCATTTCGCCGTGGGCAAGACGACATTCATCGGCACCCTCTCCGAAATCCCCCCGCTGCGCACCGAGGAGACGATGACGCAGGCGGGCGCGGAGATCGACGATCTCAAGGGGGTGCGCGGGAAGACCACCACCACGGTGGCGATGGACTTCGGCCGGCTCACCCTCAGCGAGCGTCTGGTGCTCTACCTGTTCGGCACCCCGGGCCAGCAGCGCTTCGTCCAGGTGTGGGAGGACATGAGCCGTGGCGCGCTGGGCGCGCTGGTGCTGGTGGACCCCGAGCGCCTGGAGGAGTCCTTCGCCGTCATGGACCTGGTCGAGAAGTACGGCATCCCGTTCGCGATCGCGGTGAACCGGTTCGACGGCCAGCCCAACCGCTCCGACGACGAACTGCGCGAAGCGCTCGACCTGTTGCCGGAGACGCCCATCGTCACGTGCGACGCCCGCGACGAGAAGTCGTCGGCCAACGCGCTGGTGGCACTGGTGCGTTATCTACAGAATCGTTCCAGCTAGGAGTATCGATGGAACCCCAGCCGAGATTTGACGGCCCGCCGCCCGGTTGCCCCGCTCATCAGGGCGATGGCGGTGGCGAGCAGCAGGGGGTGGAACGCGTACCCCTGTACGGGCCCGAGTTCGCGGCCAACCCGCATGCCTTTTATGACTATCTGCGCGACTTCGGGCCGGCCGGTCCGGTCGAGCTGGCGCCCGGCGTGGACGCCACGCTCGTCACGGACTACTCGGCGGCTCTGCACGTGCTCCAGAACCCCGACACCTTCGTCCGGGACGCGCGCCGCTGGCGCGCCCTGAACGAGGGCACCCTCAGCCCCGACCACCCGATCATGGCGCTGATGGGCTACCGGCCCAACGCCCTGTTCGCGGACGGCGCCCAGCACGTCAGGCTGCGCCCGCCGGTCGCCGACAGCCTCGCCCGGCTGGACGCCTACCGGGTCAACCGGACGGTGGAGAAGGTCTCCACCTACCTGGTGAACCAGTTCAGCCACCGGGGCAGCGTGGACCTGCTCAACGAGTACGCCAAGGAACTCACGTTCCTGGTGTTCAACGAGTTCTTCGGCTGCCCGCCGGAGATCGGCGACAACCTCATCCACGGCTTCACCACGATGTTCGACGGCACCGGTGACGCGGTGGAGGCGAACGAGGTGCTGTCCCAGACCCTCTACGCGCTCTCCGTGGAGAAGCGCAAGAACCCCGGGGACGACGTCACCACCTGGATGATCGAGCACCCCTCCCAGCTCAACGACGAGGAGATAGCCCACCAGCTGGCCGTCACCCTCGGAGCCGGGATCGAGGCCGAGCGGAACCTCATCGCCGCCGGTCTGATGCTGATGCTCTCCGACGAGCGGTATTTCGGCGGCATCGGCGGCGGCGGGCTGCTCGTCGAGGACGCCCTCACCGAGGTGCTGTGGAACGATCCGCCGATCGCCAACTACGCCACCCACTTCCCGGTCCGCGACGTCGACCTGGGCGGGGTGCCGCTGCGCGCGAACGACCCGGTCGTGATCAGCTTCGCAGGCGCCAACACCGACCCGGCCGTCTCCGGGTCCCAGGTGGTCAGCCGGCGCGCCCACCTCGCCTGGGGGGCGGGACCGCACGCCTGCCCGGCCAAGGACTCCGCCTCGCTGATCGCGGTCGGCGCCATCGAACGGCTGCTCAACCAGCTGCCGGACATCGAACTGGCCGTGCCCGTGGAGAGCCTGCAGTTCCGTCAGGGCGCCGTCCACCGGGCGCTGAGCACCCTGCCCACCCGCTTCACCCCGGTGCGCCGGCAGCGGCAGAGCGCCGGTGCCGAGCACGGGGCGCCCGCGCAGGGCAAAGCATCGGGACAGCCGGCCGCCAAGGGCGGTCTGTGGAGTTCCTTCCTGTCCTGGTGGCGAGTGTGATGCAGGCAACATGTGACTATTCATGTGACATATGAGTAGATGACTATGGGTGGGGGTAATGGTGTCACCGGTCATGTCGGCCGCCTCCTCGGAGTGCGGCCGGCATGAATGAAGTGGCCCATTAGTGCACCACATAGGAGTGTTCGTGGCACATTCCGAGCGCAACGCGGTAATCAATCCACGTTCTGTCGTCTCACTGATTTCGCGGCTTCGCAATGCGCGCGGACAGGCTGATCCCTATCCCATCATCAACGAGATCCGGGAGATGGGAGAGGTTGTTCCGGCCCCCTGGGGGGCGCAGTTGTTCACCTCCTATGAACTGTGCGACAAAGTTCTCCGTGATCAGAAGTCCTGGCGGGCTCTCGATGACCAATGGCGGACCCGTCGGGCGGACGGGCGCTGGGGGGCGCCCTCCGCCACGGAGTTGAGCACGGTGCTGCAGGGCCTGAATCCCCCCGAGCACACCCGGGCCCGCCGATCCATCGGCAACATATTCGACCGGCGCACCCTGGAAAAGCTGCGCACGCCGATAGCGGCCACCGTCGAAGAACTCCTCGACACCCTCGAAGAACGCATACGCGAGGAGGGCGAGGCCGATTTCTCCGTTCTCGTCAGCGAGGAACTCACCATCGCCGCGATGGGCCACTGGCTCGGCATTCCCCGTGCCGATTACGCCCTCGTGCGTTCCCTGAGCCACGCTCATATCTACGCGCAGGAACTGCTGCCGACCCCCAGTCAGCTTGCCACCGCAAATGTCGGAATGCTGGGAATGCGGGAGTACTTCACCAATCTGGTGAAGGATCGCCGGGAAAACCCCGGAGACGACGTCATATCCGGGTGGATCCGCACCTGGGACGAATTGGAACCGGACCGCGAGAGCGCCGATCACCACGTCTACCTCCTGGTGATGTTCATCGTCGGCGCGGCCCTGGAGACCACCTCCACCCTGCTGTCCAACCTGGTGTGGACCCTCGACCAGCACCCCGACCAGCGCGCCTGGCTGCTGGAGAACCCCCACGAGGTCCCGCGGGCCGTCGAAGAGGTCCTGCGGTTCGACCCGCCGGTCCATGTGACCACCCGCGCCGCGGCCCGCGACATGGTCGTCGGCGGCGTCCCCATCGCCCGCGACGAACTCGTCCACACCCTGATCGCCTCCGCCAACCGCGACCCGGCGCGCACCACCGACCCCGACACCTTCGACATCCGCCGCGAGGGCGGACACCTCTCGCACCTCGCCTTCGGCGGCGGGATCCACTACTGCATCGGCGCCGGCATGGCCCGGATGGAGGCCCAGCTGCTGCTGTCCGCCGTCATCCGCCGCTTCCCGACGCTGCGGGTCAGCGCCCAGCCCCAGTGGGAACCGCGGGTCGCCTTCCGGCACTACACCGCCCTGCCTGTGACCACCGGCTGATGAACAGGAGCTTACGGATGTCCAGTGATTTCACCAGCCTGCTGGTCAAGCGTGAGGGCGCGGTGGTGAGCGTCCACCTCAACACCCCCCACAACGGCAACCTCGTGACCGAGGAAGTGCTCGACGAACTCCTGTCGGTCCTGGAGTTCACCCACGACCATCCCGAGATCCGGGTCCTCACCCTCGCCGCGACCGGCGAGGACTTCTGCGTCGGCGCCGACCGCAGCGAGTTCGACCGCCTGATGGCCCAGGACCCCACCGGCGCCGCCATGCGCGCGCTGAGCAGCAAGACCCGCCGGGTGTGCGACTCCCTCGCCTCGACCACCGCGGTCACCATCGCCCGGGTGCACGGCCGCGCGATCGGCGCCGGCCTCGCCCTCGCCGTCTTCTGCGACCTGCGCGCCGGGGCCGACACCGCCCGCTTCCGGCTGCCCGAACTGGCGGTCGGACTCCCCGTCGCCTGGGGCGGCGCCCTGCCCCGCATGCTCCACGAATCCGGCGCGGCCCGCACCCGCGAACTCATCCTCACCGGCGAGAGCTTCGACGCCGCCACCGCCCGCGAACTGGCGGTCCTGCACAAGGTCGTCCCCGAAGCCGAACTCGACGGCGTCATCGACGCCTGGGTCCGGCCGCTGCTGCGCCGCCCCGGCACCGCCCTGCGGACCACCAAGGCCATCCTCAGCGCCTACTCCTCCGTGGCCCGCCTCACCGACGGCAACCTGCTCGACGGTGAACTGCTGGCCGGCTCCCTCGCCGCCCACCGGGCCCAGGCCGAGGGCGGTGCGCCGGGCCACCTGTGAGCGCTCAGCCCGCCCCGTCCGCCGCGTCCTCGTCGCCGTCCAGCCGGAAGCCCACCTTGAGGCCCACCTGGTAGTGCTCGATCGCGCCGTCGACGATGTGCCCGCGGACCTCGGTCACCTCGAACCAGTCCAGATGGCGCAGGGTCCTGGACGCCCGGCCGATCCCGTTGCGGATCGCCGCGTCCAGGCCCTCGGGCGAGGACCCCACGATCTCCGTCACCCGATAGATGTGATCGGACACAACTGCCTCCCTGGGGCACGGCGGACGTATCGCTCCTCCCACCGTGCCCCAGCACGGCCCGATCCGCGAGTGCTAGGCTCGTCGCGGGCCGTGACTGGCGCGTCGGGATGGACAACCATCGGGGAGCGGCCTCGCCGTCACGCGATCACGAGAGCCGTGCGCCTGGGCCACCGCGACATCCGTCCAGGAGGCCCCCGTATGACCACCCAGCCCAGCACGGAATCGACCGCCTTCCGCAGCGCCATCGAGGTGGTGCGCGGCGTCGAGCCCCGCATCGCGGACGCCATCGGCGCCGAGGTCGAGGACCAGCGCTCCTCGCTCAAGCTCATCGCCTCGGAGAACTACGCCTCCCCGGCCACCCTGCTGGCCATGGGCAACTGGTTCAGCGACAAGTACGCCGAAGGCACCATCGGCCGCCGCTTCTACGCCGGCTGCAAGAACGTCGACACCGTCGAGTCCATCGCCGCCGAGCACGCCCGCGAACTCTTCGGCGCCCGCCACGCCTACGTCCAGCCGCACTCCGGCATCGACGCCAACCTCGTCGCCTTCTGGGCCGTCCTCGCCGCCCGCGTCGAGGCCCCCGCCCTGGAGCGCGCCGCGGCCCGGCAGGTGAACGACCTCAGCGAGGAGGACTGGGCCGCCCTCCGCCGCGACCTGGGCAACCAGCGCATGCTCGGCATGTCCCTGGACGCCGGCGGCCACCTCACCCACGGCTTCCGCCCCAACATCTCCGGCAAGATGTTCGAGCAGCGCAGCTACGGCACCGACCCGGCCACCGGCCTGCTGGACTACGCCGCCGTCCGCGCCGCGGCCCGCGAGTTCCGCCCGCTCATCCTCATCGCCGGCTACTCGGCCTACCCCCGGCTGGTCAACTTCGCCACCATGCGCGAGATCGCCGACGAGGTCGGCGCCACCCTCATGGTCGACATGGCGCACTTCGCCGGTCTGGTCGCGGGCAAGGTCCTCACCGGTGACTTCGACCCGGTGCCGCACGCCCAGATCGTCACCACCACCACCCACAAGTCCCTGCGCGGCCCGCGCGGCGGCATGGTGCTGTGCGACGACTCCCTCGCCGACCAGGTCGACCGCGGCTGCCCCATGGTGCTCGGCGGCCCGCTGCCGCACGTCATGGCCGCCAAGGCCGTCGCCCTCGCCGAGGCCCGGCAGCCCGCCTTCCGCGACTACGCCCGCCAGGTCGTGGAGAACGCGCACGCCCTCGCCGAGGGCCTGTCGCGGCGCGGCGGCACCCTGGTCACCGGCGGCACCGACAACCACCTCGCGCTCATCGACGTCTCCGGCTACGGCCTGACCGGCCGTCAGGCCGAGGCCGCCCTGCTGGACGCCGGGATCGTCACCAACCGCAACGCCGTCCCGCGCGACCCCAACGGCGCCTGGTACACCTCCGGCATCCGGGTCGGCACCCCCGCGCTCACCACCCGCGGCGTGGACACCGACGGCATGGACGAGGTCGCCGACCTCATCCACACCGTGCTCTCCGCCACCACCCCCGGCACCGCCAAGAACGGCAAGCCCTCCAAGGCCGCCTACACCCTCGCCGACGGCGTCGCCGAGCAGGTGCGGGCCCGCTCCGCCGACCTGCTCACCAAGCACCCGCTCTACCCCTCCGTCGACCTGGGCTGAGCCCACCGGCCCCCGGACCGCCGATGCCGCTGACCCACACCACCCCCGCCACCGAGGCCGAGGCCGTCGCCCGGCAGCTGACGCTGCGCGAGCGCATCGCCCCGGACGACACAGGACCCGCACCCGGCGCCCCCGCCACGGTGGCGGGGGTGGACGTGGCCTACGACGACGCGCGCGGCATCGTGGCCGCCGCCGCCGTCACCCTGGACGCGGTCACCCTCCGGGTGCGCGAGCGGGCCACCGCCACCGGCCCCGTCCCCTTCCCGTACCGCCCCGGGCTGCTCGCCTACCGCGAACTGCCCGCCGTCCTGGACGCCCTCGGCCGCCTGGCCACCCCTCCCGACCTGGTCGTCTGCGACGGGTACGGCATCGCCCACCCGCGCCGCTTCGGCCTCGCCGCCCACCTGGGTGTCCTCACCGGCCTGCCGTCCATCGGCGTCGCCAAGAACCCCTTCACCTTCCGCTACGCGCCGCCCGCCGCCGAACGCGGCGCCTGGTCACCCCTGCTGGACGGGAGCGAGGAAGTCGGCCGCGCGCTGAGCACCCAGCCCGGCGTCAAACCGCTGTTCGTCTCCACCGGCCACCGCGTCACCCTGCCCACCGCCTGCGCCCACGTCCTCGGCCTCGCCCGCCGCTACCGGCTGCCCGAGACCACCCGTGAAGCCGACCGGCTGTGCCGCACCGCCCTCCGGGCCGCCACCGGCACCTGACCGCCGCTCAGCCGCGCCCGGCCACCGGCAGCGCCTCCAGCAGCCGGTCCACGTCCGCGACCGTGTTGTACAGATGGAAGGACGCCCGCAGCCGCCCGCCGCGCGCCGACACCCGCACCCCCCGCCCGGCCAGCGCACCCGCCGTCGCCTCCCCGAGCCCCGGCACCGACACGATCGGCGACTCCCCGGCCACCGGCTCGTACCCCAGCCGCGCCACCCCCTCCCGGAACCGCCGCGCCAGCGCCCCGTCGTGCGCCGCGATCGCGTCGGTCCCCACCTCCTCCACCAGGGTGAGCGAGGCCGCCGCGCCGATCCCCGGCAGCAGCGCGAAACTGTCGTCGAACCGGCGCGCGTCCGGCGCCGGGTCCCGCACCGCCCCGTAACACGTCGCCCACGGATCGCGCGCCGTCAGCCAGCCGGGACCGGCCGGCACCAGATCACCCCCGTCGGCGGGCAGCGTCAGAAAGGACACCCCGCGCGGACCCAGCAGCCACTTGTACGCGTCGCACACCGTGTAGTCGAAGCCGGCCGCCGACAGCGGCAGCCAGCCCAGCGCCTGCGTGCTGTCCACCAGCACCCGCGCCCCGTGCGCCCGCGCCGCCTCCCGTACCGCCCGCAGATCCGCCACCCGGCCGTCCAGCGACTGCACCGCGCTCACCGCCACCAGCGCCGTCCCGGCCCCCACCGCCTCCGCCAGCTTCTCCAGCGGCACCTCACGCACCATCAGGTCCCCCCGGGCGTGGAACGGGTTCACCAGCGAGGAGAACTCGTCCCGCGCACACACCACCTCGGCTCCCGGCCGCAGCGATCGGGCCACCGTGCCCGCGTGCGCCGCCACGCTCGACCCCACCGCCACCCGCGCCGGGTCGATGCCCGCGATCCGCCCGTACGCGCGCCGTGCCTCCTCCATCTTCGCGAACCCCGCCGCCTGATCGGTGCGGCCCGTCGCCATCGCGTCGACCGCCGCCCGCAGGGCCCGCGCCGTGCGGGCCGGCAACACCCCGTGGCTCGCCGTGTCCAGATACACCGTCGCCAGCGAGTACTCCGTGCGCAGTGTGCTCTCCATGGCCCCAGTCTGCGCTGCGCGGGCCACCGGGGCCACTCCCGGTTCACGGTCCGAAACGCTAAGGTGATGCCGCCTCGGTCGGCCGAGTGGGGGAGGGCGAAGGGTTGCGTCATCGCTGGAGGGCGCCGCGCGGGGCGGCGCCGGCCCCGCTCCCGGACCGCCGCGCCCCCGGACCGCGCCGCCCCGCACAGCGTCCGCGCGCCGACGCGCGCCTCGCCCGGCCGGAGACGAGGCGGGCTCCGGCCGCCGCCCGGGGCCCCGTCCGGGTGGAAGCCCCGCACCACGGGAGCGGCCGGGACAGCGGCCACCGGCTCGGCGGTTCCGACCGCCGCCTTCGGCGCCTCGCCCGGCGCCGCCCGGTGGCCGTCACCGTCACCGTCGCCGTCCGGAGCACCGCGGGTCACGCCCCCCGCGCCGCCGGGTGGGCCGTCACCCGGGCCGGGGAACCGCTGCCCGCCGGGGTGGAGAGCGCGCCGCGCTGAGGCGCACACAGGAAAGGGGCCGCGGCCGATGGAGCCGCTTCGACCGTCCGACCCGCCGCGCATCGGCGGCCACCGCCTGCTCGGGCGGCTGGGGGAGGGCAGCACCGGACGGGTCTATCTGGCCCGCTCGGTCGGCGGCACGCCGCTGGCCCTCAAGATCCTCCACCGCCCCGGCCGCCACCGGACCGCCCCCGTCCGGCCGCCGCACCACCCGTGCCTGGTCCGGTACCTCGGCGGCGGCACCGACCTCGACGGGACCTGGGAGGCCTACGCCTTCGAGCCGGGCCCGGCCCTGAGCGAGGCCGTCACCGGGTACGGGCCGCTGCCCCGGGAGAGCGTCCGCGTCCTCGGCGGCCTGCTGGCCGGCGCCCTGGACGCCCTGCACACGGCGGGCCTCACCCACGGTGCCCCGCACCCCGGCAACGTCCTGCTGGCGGCGGACGGTCCACGGCTCGCCGACACCGCGCGCGCCGCTCCCGGCGGCGACCGGGCCGCCGACGTCCTCGCGCTGGGCCGCACCCTCGGATATGCGGCGACCGGCCGCTCACCCCACGATCCGGCCGATCTCGCCGATGTGCCGCGCAGCCTCCTGGAAGTCGTCCAGGCGTGCCTGGACCCCGACCCGCTGCTGCGCCCCACGGCCGCCGACCTGGCCGGCGAACTCGGCGGGCGCCCGGCCGCCGGCTGGCTCCCGCCGCCGCTGGCCGCCGCCGTCGCCGAGCGCGCCGCGCACCACCCCTGGGACC
>NZ_JBHWJL010000147.1:0-12142 GCF_042731495.1 Streptomyces sp. NPDC059853 | reverse complement strand
GCCCCGGGCCTGCGTGAGCCGGTGCAGCACCGCGAACTCCTTGGGCGTCAGCTCCAGGACCCGGCCCGCCGCGCGCGCCTCGTGGCGGGCCGGGTCCACCACGTTGTCCGCGTGGCGCAGCACGCCGGGGGCGGCGGACGGGGTGCGGCGGCTCAGCGCGCGGACCCGGGCGACGAGTTCGGCGAAGTCGAACGGCTTGGCCAGATAGTCGTCGGCGCCCAGCGCGGTGAGCCCGTACACCCGGTCGGTGAGCTCGCCGGCCGCCGTCAGCAGCAGGATCGGCGGCGGGTCCGCGAGCCGGCGCAGCCGACGGCAGACCTCGTCGCCGGTCATCCCCGGCAGGTCCCGGTCGAGGATCAGCACGTCGTAGGCGGTGAGCAAGCACATCCGCTCGGCCTCGGCACCCGAGCCGGTGACGTCCACGGCCATCGCCTGGCGGCGCAGTCCGGTGGCGACGGTGCGGGCGAGTACGCGGTGGTCCTCGGCGATCAGAACCCTCATGCCGCCATCCAACCCCGCGCGGGATTGCGGCGGGATAAGGACGCCCGCCCTTATCCCGCTGCAAAGGGAACCCTGCTTGGGTCCTGCACCATGAACTTCGTCAAACGCGCCGGGCACAGCCTGTGGGCGAGGAAGGCCGGCACGGCCGCACTGGCCGCCCTCTTCACCGTCATCTGCGCCCTGCTGCTGGGCGGCTCGGTGCTGCGCGCCGCCGCCGAACGCCAGGAGGCGGACGCCCGGCGGGAGATCGGCGTCGATGTGACGGTCCGGGACCCGGGCCTGACCGCCGCGCTCGCGGACCGGCTGGGCGCCGCCCCGCAAGTGCACCGGTACACGCCGTCGCTGCCGGTGGGCGCCGAGGGCTCCGGCCTCCGGCCGCTGGACGCCGGGGCGCCCCCGCCGGACGAGGCGGCGCCGGAGGCGGAGCCACCGCTCGCGCTGCTCGGGGTACGGGACTCGGGGCTGCTGCTGCCGTTCTCCTACGGGTCGAGCACGATCCGGTCCGGGCGCGGCATCACCCCGAGGGACGCGGGCGCCGATGTCGCGGTGGTCGAGCGGCGGCTGGCCGAACGCAACGGCCTGGAGGTGGGCGACACGATCCGCCTCCGGCCGGCCGGCGGCGGGCCCGCCGTCCCGCTCACCGTCGTCGGTGTCCACCAGGACACGACGCCGGACCCGGCGGTGTGGACGCCGCCGCACGAACTGCCCGGAAACCAGCTGTACGTGCCCGTCGGCGTGGCCGAACGGCTCGGCGCGGGCGCGGCGGAACCCGTCACGGCCGTGTACCGCATCGGTTCACCGGACCAGGCGGAGGCCCTGCACTCCGAGGCCGGGCGGCTGCTGGGCGCGGACCCGTCCGACGTCCGCGTCAACGACCGGGCCTACCGGGACCAGGTGCTCCCCCTCCAGCGGGCGGGCGCCTTCGCCGGGCTGACCGTCCGGGTGACCACGGTGGCGGGGACGGTGATCCTCGGGCTCGTCGTGCTGCTCCGCATCCGGGAGCGGCGCGCCGAACTGGGGGTGCTGCTGTCCCTGGGCGAGCCGAAGCCGAAGCTCATCGCCCAGCACACCGTGGAGATCGCCGCCCTCGCCCTCCCGGCCGTGGGACTCGCCGCGCTTGCCTGCCGGTTCGCCGCCGGTCCCGCCGGAGCGCTGCCGACGGACTCCCTCACCGCCGTGCCCCCTGTCGGCGCGGCCGACCTGGCGACCGTCGCGGGGATCGCGCTGGCCATCTCGGTACTCGCCACCGTCGTCCCGGGCATCGCGATCCTCCGGCTCCACCCCCGTTCCCTCCTCCTCGACACCGACTGAGAGAACCCTCGACATGAGCGTCATCAAACGGGCTGGGCTCAGCCTGTGGTCCCGCAAGGCCAGAACCCTGATCACCCTGGGCACCTTCCTCGTCGTCTCCGTGATGGTGCTGGCCGGGGTGCTGATCACCGGCGCCACGGCGAAGGCGAAGGAGGCGGCCACGCGTGCGGTGGGCGCCGAGGTGCGCCTGGAGATGGACTTCGACAGCCTGGGCGCGGGCGGCGGCGGACTGGTCGCCCCGCAGGTCAGCAGTACCGTGCTGGACGCGATCGGCGCGTCGCCGCTGGTCGGCTCGTACACCTACACGATGTGGAACGTCGGCATCCTCGACGATGTCGAGCGCGTCCCCGGTGGCCCGGAGAACGGGATGGCGGACGTGGTGCCCGGCGGCATGGTGGTCACCGGTGTCCTGGAGTCGGCGCTGCTCCCGGACTTCCGCAGCGGCAACTTCACCCTGCTGTCCGGAGAGCATCTGAGCGCCGCCGACCGGGACGAACGGCTGCTGCTCATCGAGGAACGGCTGGCGGAACGCAACGGCCTCACCGCCGGCGACACCGTGACCGTCGGCGCGTACGAGGGCGGGGACAGCGCCGAGTTCACCGTGGCGGGGATCTTCCGCGACCCGCGCCCGACCGCCGAGCCGGACCCCGAGTTCTACGACAACCCGGCCCACCTGCTGTACGCGTCCGTGGGCGGCTTCGCCCGGCTGAACGGAGCCGGTGACGGCACCGTCCAGGCCGCAGGGGCGACGTTCCTCCTGGCGGACGCCGGTGACCGGGCGGCGTTCGAGGAGGAGGCGGAGCGGATCGCCGGGGACGCCCTGGACGGGTTCGCCCTCACGGTCAACGACAAGGCGCTGCGGCAGATGACCGGCCCGCTGGAGAGCGTCACCACCACCGCGACCGTCGCGATGTGGCTCACCACCCTCGCGGGCGCCGCCGTCCTCGCCCTGCTCACCCTCCTGGCGGTGCGGCAGCGGCGCCGCGAGTACGGCGTCCTGCTGGCCCTGGGGGAGCGCAAACGGGCCGTCGTCGCCCAGCAGGCCCTGGAGATCGTGGCGGTGGCGGCCCTGGCCATCGGGCTGAGCGCGCTGTTCGCCGAGGATCTCACCCAGCGCGCGGGCCAGGCGCTGCTGGGCCGCGAGGCGGCCGAGGCCCGCGACCGGCTCGCCGCGTGGGAACCGCCGCCGCCCGGCAGCACCGGCATCGACGAGGGACGCACCCCGGACGAGCGGCCGGGGAGAACGCCGACCCGATCGACGCGATCGAGGTCCGCATGGACCCGGCGGCCCTGGCCACCGTGGGCGGCGTCGGCCTCGGCATCGCCCTGCTCGCCACCGCCGTCCCCGCCACCGCCGTCACCCGGCTCAGCCCCCGCGCCATCCTCACGAAGGGATCGTGACCACTCCCATGACCACCCCCATGACCACCGGCAGCCCGGCCACCGCCGGCCCCCGACCGCCGCTGCTCCGTCTCGACGGCGTCAGCCACACCTACCCGGGCCCGCGTCGCGGGACCACCGTGCTCAAGGACATCGACCACAGCTTCGAACGGGGCGTCTTCTACAGCATCCTGGGGCCCTCGGGCAGCGGCAAGACCACCCTGCTCAGCCTCGCCGGTGGCCTGGACTCCCCCACCCGGGGCACCGTCCGCTTCGCCGGCCGGGACCTGACGGAGCTGGGCCTGGGCCGCTACCGCAACCGGCACGCGGCCACCATCTTCCAGCAGCACAACCTGCTCACCTATATGACGGCACTCCAGAACGTCACCGCGGCCATGGAGATCACCCGGGTCAGGCCCGCCACCGGCACCCGCCGGGCCCGCGCCCTGGAGGTGCTGGAGCAGGTGGGGCTGGACCGGGAGACGGCCGGCCGCAATGTGCTGCGGCTGTCCGGCGGGCAGCAGCAGCGGGTGGCCGTCGCCCGCGCCGTGGCGTGCGAGGTGGATCTCCTGTTCGCCGACGAGCCGACCGGGAACCTCGACGAGGACACGGCCGAGGGGGTGATCGACATCTTCCGCGCGCTCGCCCACGAGCAGGACCGGTGTGTGGTCGTGGTCACCCACTCGCAGCGGCTGGCCGCCCGCTCCGACCGGGTGCTGACCCTGCGCCGGGGCCGGCTGACCGAGCGGTCCTGACCGGGCCGCCGCCCCCGGCGTGGGGCCGGGGGCGGCGGGTGGCGTCAGTCGACGGGGGCGACGCGGATCAGGTTGCCGTCCGGGTCGGCGACGACGAACGTCCGCCCGAACACCGCGTCGCGCGGCTCGCTGACCACCCGGACGCCCTTCGCCGTCCACGCCGCGTACCGGCGGTCGATCTCCTCGGGACCGCCGGGCAGGCACACGCAGACCTCACCGGTCCGGGAGACGGCCGGGTCCGGCCTGTCGAGCTGTCCGCTCCACAGGGCGAGGTCGGCGCCGGGCCCGAGGTCGAAGGAGATGTAGCCGGGGGTGACGAAGCCGGGCTCCTTCTCCAGCAGGTCCCCGTAGAAGCGGGCGGAGGCGGGTGCGTCGGTGACGTAGACGATGAAGCTGATGGACTCGGACATGGCACTCATTTCCTCGGGTCGTTGCGGTGGAACGACCGGAGCATGCAGGTCATACCCGACCGGTTCCGTCGTGTTTTCTGCGAGGCTCGGACACGTGACCCCCGATCGCTTCTTCTCCCTGCTGCTGGCCCTGCGGACCCGGGAGGCCGTGACGACCCCCGATCTGGCCGCGCAGCTCGGTGTGTCCGTCCGTACCGTGCTGCGGGATCTGCGGTGGCTGGAGGACGCGGGTTTCCCGCTGCTGATCCAGCGCGGCCGGTGGGGCGGGGTGACGCTGCTGCCCGGCGGCCCGTTCGACACCGCCCGGCTCACGCCCGAGGAGCGCGACCATCTGGCGCTCTACGGTCTGGACGACGCACAGCGCGAACAGCTGGGCGCTGCGGGCGGCAGCCGGCGCGCGCACCGGAAGGTGGGGGCGCGGCTCGGCCCGGCGCCCGGCGGCGGGGCGCTGCCGCTGAGCGCGGTCGTCACGACGGACAACCGGCCGTGGTTCTTCCGGGACGCCGAAGGGCAGCCGCCGGCCGCGCTGGTGGCGGACGTACGGCGCGGGGTGCGGCTGCGGATCCGCTACCGCAGCGCGCGGGACGCGGATGCGAGCTGGCGGGTGGTCGATCCGTACGGGCTGCTGGCGAAGGCCGGGCGCTGGTACCTGGTGGCGGACGCGGCGGGCCGGCCCCGGCTGTACGCGCTGGAGCGGCTGGCCGGCTGGGAGCCGCTGCGGGCGGCCCGGCGGCTGCGGGACGGGGCGACACTGCGGGGGGTGGCGGCGGAGCTGACGGATCGCTGGGAGAACCCGGACGCGTATCCCATCCACGCCCTGATCGACGCGGACCAGCGGGACCGGGCCCGGCGCATCCTCGGCCGGCAGCTGACAGTGGAGGGCGAGGAAGGTGGGGAAGGTGAGCAGGGTGGCGAGGGCGAGCGGGGCGGCGACCGTGAGGGCGGCGACGGGTCCGGCCGCCGCCCGGCCCGGCTGCGGATCACGGTGCGGGGCCGGAGCGTGGAGGACGTGCGGCGGTTGCTGGCGTTCGGTGCCACGGTGACCGTGACCGGGCCGCCGGAGGCCAGGGAACGGATGCGGCAGCTGGCCGCCGAGATCCTGCGGGTTCACTCCTGACCGGCCGGACCGGGTGCGGACCGCCGGGGAAAGGCCGGAACAGGTGCGGGCGGGCCGCGAACGGGGCCACTGCGACCGGCCGGACCGGGGTGCGGACGGCTGAGGAGAGGCCGGGAGGGGTACGGACGGGCCGGAACGGCCCGCTCCTGGGCGGTCAGGACAGGTCGGGGGCCTCGAAGCTGGCGAAGTAGGAGGCGGCCATGTCCTCCGCCGCGTGGCCCTGGGCGGCGGCACGGCGGAAGCGTTCGGCTCCGGCCGCCGTGGCGTCCAGCCGGACGCCCGCCGCCGCGCCGGCCGCCACGATCAGCCGGGCGTCCTTCTCGGCGGTGTCCACGGCGAAGCTGGGCGGGGTCAGGGTCCGGCCGCGCAGCGCGGCGGACTTGGCCCGCAGATAGCCCATGTCCAGGCTGCCGCCCGCGATGGCGTCGAGGAAGTGGTCGAAGTCGACGCCCAGCCCGTCCGCGAGGGCCAGCGTCTCGGCGGCGCCGTGGGTGACGGCGAGCACCCAGGTGTTGCAGACGAGCTTGAGCCGGGTGGCGTCGCCGGGGCGCTCGCCGACCCACACGGTGCGGGAGCCGACCGCGTCCAGCACCGGGGCGAGCCGGTCGCGGGCCGTGGCGGGGCCGGCGGCCAGGACCGTCAGTTCGCCGGCCTCGGCCGGGCCCCGGGTGCCGAGCACCGGGGCGTCCACGAACAGCAGGCCGTGCTCGCGGGCGAAGGCCTCCAGCAGCGGCAGCGGGTCCATCCCGGCGGTCGTGGACTGGAGCCAGACCGTGCCCGGGGCGAGGGAGGGGGCCGCCGCCCGCATCGCGTCCAGGGCGGCCGGTCCGTCGTACAGCATGGTCAGCACGGCGTCCGCGCCGGCTACCGCGTCCGCCGGATTTCCCGCGACCCGGGCGCCGTCGGCGGCCAGCGGTTCTGCCTTGGCGCGGGTACGGTTCCACACCCGCACGTCCAGTCCGGCGCGGCACAGGTTGCGGGCCATCGCCGCGCCCATGATGCCGGTGCCGAGCACCGCGACCGAACCGACCTCGGAGCCGACCGGGGTCATGTCACACCACCTGGTGGAGCCAGCGGACGGGGGCGCCCTCGCCCGCGTACCGGAACGGTTCGAGTTCGTCGTCCCAGGGCTTGCCGAGCAGCCGGGTGATCTCGGCCTGGAGATCGCTCTCGCCGCGCGCGGCGCGCGCGGTGGCCGCCCGCAGCCGGTCCTCGGGGATCATGATGTCGCCGTGCACGCCGGTGACCGCGTGGTAGATGCCCAGTTCGGGGGTGCAGCTGTAGCGTTCGCCCTCGGCCGTCTGGGAGGGGTCGGCGGTGACCTCGAACCGCAGCAGGTGCCAGCCGCGCAGCGCGGAGGCGAGCTGGGAGGCGGTGCCGGGGGACCCGAGCCAGGACAGTTCGGCGCGCCAGGTGCCGGGCGAGGCGGGTTGTCGGATCCAGTCGAGGGACACCCGGCTGCCGAGGACACCGGCCACGGCCCATTCGATGTGCGGACACAGCGCGCGCGGCGCGGAGTGTACGTACAGGACTCCTCGTGTGGTCATCGGGTCCTCCAGGTCTTTCCTACCAGCGCCCGCACCCCCCGTACCGCGCACGAATCAGTAAACACCATGTAGATCATTTCTCGGCAAAATGGACAGCGTGTGACATGAGGTCATGTCTTTTACGCTGGATGACGGGCCCGATCCCACCTGCTGTCCAGTTGCCTGGACCCAAGCTACCGCGCGGCGGTGGCACCGGGCCCCGCCCAGCCAGCGCACCACGACCCAAGGGCAGGGAACTGAATGCCGGTCAGCCGCCCCATACTCGCCTCGATGCTCGCCGCCACCGCCTCGCTGGCGCTGCTGGCCGGGTGTACGTCGACTCCCGCCGGTTCCGATCCCGGGTCCGCGAGCGCCACCGACGAGGGGGGTGCCCCGGCCGCGCCGGCGTGGAACACCAGCCCGGCGTCGGTGGCGGCGATCGGGGATTCCATCACCCGGGCGTTCGACGCCTGCTCGGTGCTGTCCGACTGCCCCGAGGTGTCGTGGGCCACGGGGACCGATCCGGAGGTGCCGTCGCTGGCGCAGCAGCTGGCGGCGGAGGAGTCCTGGAACCTGGCGGAGTCGGGTGCGCAGGCGTCCGATCTGCCGGCTCAGGCGCGGGCGGTCACGGCGCACGAGCCGGAGCTGGTGACGATCATGGTGGGCGCGAACGACGCGTGCGCCCCCGACCCGACGCTGATGACCGAGACGGAGGACTTCCGGGCGGACATCGAGCGGGCGGTGCAGATCATCCGCGAGTCGCTGCCGGACACCCAGATCTATGTGGCGAGCGTGCCGGATCTGCTGCGGCTGTGGTCGGAGGGCAGTGGTTCGGCGCTGGCCCGCACGGTGTGGGGGGTGGCGGCGGTGTGCCCGTCGATGCTGGCCGATCCGGTCGCGGTCACGACGGAGGCGGGCGAGCGGCGCGACACGGTGCGCGAGCGGGTGGTCGAGTACAACGCGGTGCTGGAGTCGGTGTGCGAGGCCGATGCGCTGTGCCGGTACGACGGCGGGGCGGTCTTCGACTACCGGTTCACGCCGGACGATCTGAGCAAGTGGGACTGGTTCCACCCGAGCGCGCAGGGGCAGGCGGCGCTGGCGGAGCTCGCGCACGAGCGAATCAGCGTGGAGTAGACCGGACCATTGACACAGGGGCTTGCCGCTCATTACGTTCACGCCAGCATTTCGAACAGCTGTCGAAATACCGAACAAGCGAGAGGTTGGCTGTCCCCGTGCGCATCACCGGAATCAGTACGCATGTCGTCGGTACCCCCTGGCGGAACCTCACATACGTGCAGGTGCACACCGACGAGGGACTGACCGGCGTCGGCGAGACCCGGATGCTGGGCCGCACCGACGCCCTCATCGGGTACCTCCGGGAGGCGGAGGTCAACCACATCAAGGGCTCCGACCCGTTCGCCGTCGAGGACCTGGTGCGCCGGATGAAGTACGGCGACTACGGGCGGGCCGGCGAGATCGTCATGTCGGCGATCGCCTGTGTGGAGACCGCCTGCTGGGACATCAAGGGCAAGGCGCTCGGCGTGCCGGTGTGGCAGCTGCTGGGCGGCCGGGCGAACGCCGAGGACAACCGGATCAAGGCGTACGCCAACGGCTGGTACACCGTCGAGCGCACCCCGGAGGCGTTCCACGCGGCGGCCCTGACCGTGGTGGAGCGCGGATACCGGGCGCTGAAGCTGGACCCGTTCGGCACCGGCAACTTCGAGCTGGACCACGCCGAGACCGTCCGCTCGCTCTCCCTGGTCGAGGCGGTGCGCGACGCGATCGGGCCCGAGCGCGAGCTGCTGCTGGAGATGCACGGCCGGTTCTCCCCCGCCACCGCCATCCGGCTGGCGAAGGAGCTGGAGGCGTTCGCGCCGTCCTGGCTGGAGGAGCCGGTGCCGCCGGAGAACCTGAAGGCGCTGGCCAAGGTCGCGTCCAAGACGACGCTGCCGATCGCGACCGGTGAACGCATCCACGACCGGATCGAGTTCCGCGAGCTGTTCGAGTCGCAGGCCGCCGACATCATCCAGCCGGACCTCGGGCACCTGGGCGGCATCTCCGAGATGCGCAAGCTGGCCGCCACCGCCGAGACCCACTACGTGCTGATCGCCCCGCACAACGTCGGCGGCTCGGTGCTCACCGCCGCCAGCCTCCAGCTGGCCGGCTGCACCCCCAACTTCAAGATCCTGGAACACTTCAACGACTTCGCGGACGCCGAGATCAAGAAGGTCGTCAAGGGCGCGCCCGAGGTCGTCGACGGCTACTTCACGCTCTCCGAGGAGCCGGGCCTGGGCGTGGAGCTGGACACCGACGCCGCCGCCGAGTTCCCGCAGCAGCAGGCCAGGTTCGACCTGTGGGCCGAGGGCTGGGAGAAGCGGGAGGGGACCCGCAAGTGACGCGCGGCACGACACGCAGCGTCCTCGTCGAGGAGCCGGGACGGCACCGGCTGGTGACCGGTCCGGTGCCGGAGCCGGGGCCCGGCGAGGTACGGGTGGCGGTGCACGCGGCCGGGATCTGCGCCAGCGACCGCGAGGTGTACGACGGCACCCGGGCGCCCGGCTATGTGCGCTATCCGATCGTGCCGGGCCACGAGTGGTCGGGCACCGTCGAAGCCGTCGGCGAGGGCGTCGACCCGGCGCTGGCCGGCCGCGGGACGGTGGCCGAGGGCTTCCGGGCCTGCGGGGTGTGCGAGCGGTGCCGCACCGGGCAGACCAGCCTGTGCACCGCCGGGTACGAGGAGACCGGGTTCACGCGGCCCGGCGCCTTCGCCGACCACCTGGTGGTCCCGGCCCGGCTGCTGCACCCGCTGCCGGACGACGCCGACCAGACCGCCGCCGCGCTGCTGGAGCCGGCCGCCGTGGTGGCCGCCGCGCTGCTGGTCGCCGCCCCCCGCCCGGGTGAGCGGGTCGCCGTGCTGGGCGCCGGCACGCTCGGCCTGCTCGCCGTCCAGTTGCTGGCCGCCTCCTCCCCCGCCGAACTGCTGGCCGTCGACCCGCGGCCGAGTGCGCTGGCCCGGGCCACCGGCTTCGGCGCCACCACCGGGGCCGGCCCGGACGGGGCGGCGGAACTGCACGGCCGCTACGACCTGGTGGTGGAGACCGCCGGGGCGCCGTCCACCGCCCGGGACGCCACGCTGCTGGCGCGGCGCGGCGGGCGGGTGGTGCTCACCGGCATGCCGGAGGCCGGGGCGGCGGGCATCGATCCGGTGCATCTGTCGGTCGCGCAGCTCACCGTCTCCTCGGTGTTCGGCGCGACGCCCGCGGCCTGGAGCTACGCGGTGCGGGCCCTCGGCGCCGGGCTGCTGCGTCCGGCCGGGCTGGTGACCCACCGTTTCGCACTGGAGTCCTTCGGCGAAGCGGTCGCGCTCGTCGGTAGCGGGGACCCCGGCGTGGGAAAGGTGCTGCTGACGCCCTAGTCCGGCCCCGTCACGCGGGGGTCCGTGCGACCGTCCGCCCCGCCACCCGAACTCTGTACGCCCTAGCGACCCCATCTCTCCAGGAGCATCGTGTCCGATTCCGCCGCCATTCCCCGCCGACCGGGTGAGGCCGCCCTGGTCTCGCTCGGCCACGCCATACCGGACGGTGACCCCGCCGACTCCTCCCCGCACGCCTTCCCCGACGGGGGCCGCTGGCGCACCGAAGTGCCCTCGGTCGAGGGCCCCGAGGCGCTGCACACCGTGCTGAAGGAGGCCGCCCGGCTGGAGGTGCCCGTCCACCGGATCAGCCAGGGCAGCGGCGTGTGGATGCTCACCGACGCCGAGATCACCGAGATGGTGGACGCCACCGCGCAGGCCGGCGTGGAGCTGTGCCTGTTCACCGGGCCGCGCGGCACCTGGGACATCGGGGCCGGCACCCGTACCGCCTCCGGCGGCGGCGGGCTGCGGGCGCGCGGCCAGTCCGCCGTGGCCGGCTGCGTGGAGGACGCGCTGCGCGCCGCCTCGCTCGGCGTGCGCTGCCTGCTGGTGGCCGACGAGGGCGTGCTGTGGGTGCTGCACCGACTGCGCGAGCGCGGCGACCTGCCGGCCGACACCACGCTCAAGGTCTCCGCGCTGATCGGCCCGGTGAACCCGGCCGCCGTCGCCGTCCACGAGGGCCTGGGCGGGGACTCGGTCAACATCCCCTCCGACCTGACGCTGGATCACCTCACCGAGATCCGCCGGGTCAGCCGCGTCCCGCTCGACTTCTATCTGGAGGCACCCGACGACCTGGGCGGTTATGTGCGGATGCACGAGATCGCCGAGCTGATCCGGCGCGGCGCGCCGATCTATCTGAAGTTCGGGCTGAGCAAGGCGCCCGGCATCTACCCGTACGGCGGGCACCTGCGCGATCTCACCCTGGAGACCGCGCGGGAGCGGGTACGGCGCGGCCGGCTCGCCCTCGACCTGCTGGCGCGGCTGGGCGCCGATTCCGCGGACACCGGCAAGGACACCATGTCGCCGCTGGGGTCCCGGCTGCCGGGGGCGCTCAACCGCTTCCCCATTCCGGCCGGCTGACGGAGAATCAGCCCCTCACAACCGAACAACTTCCCTCACTGACCACCGCCAGGAACAGCGCCACCTGCACGACTCGCACGACGCACCACCGCACGGCACAAGGAACCGAGCACCACCGAGTCGGAAGGACGTGACCCCGTCATGTCTCGTGCACGAGCCGCAACCCGCGCGACCGCCGCCACCGGCGCCGCCCTCGCCCTCACCCTGCTCCTGGCCGCCTGCGGCCAGGACGCCAACCGGGGAGGCGGGGGCGGTGGCGACCGGGACCCCGAGGCCGAGGGCGGCACCATCGGGATCGCCATGCCCACCAAGTCGTCCGAACGCTGGGTCGCGGACGGCGACAACATGGTCCGGCAGTTCGAGGAAGCCGGCTACGACACGGTCCTCCAGTACGGCGAGAACCGGGTCGAGAACCAGATATCCCAGATCGAGAACATGATCTCCCAGCGGGTCGACCTGCTGGTGATCGCCGCCATCGACGGCACCGCGATGACGAACGTGCTCCAGCAGGCCGCCGACGCCGGTATCCCCGTGGTCTCCTACGACCGGCTGCTGATGGGCAGCGACCACGTCGACTACTACGCCTCGTTCGACAACGAGCGGGTCGGCCGACTCCAGGGCGAGTACATCGTGGACGCGCTGGGCCTGGC
>NZ_JBHWJL010000146.1:0-12189 GCF_042731495.1 Streptomyces sp. NPDC059853 | reverse complement strand
GCCCTCCCCCGGTGCGGGGGAGGGCCGCGGCCGCGGTCAGCGGCGCCGTACCGTCAGCACCAGGAGCCCGGCGACCACCAGGGCCACCCCGCTCCAGCCCCAGCCGCCGAGCCGTTCCCCGACCACGGCCACCCCGAGCACCGCGGCGACGACCGGCTCGAAGAGGGTGAGCACGGTCGCGGCGCTGGCCCGTACCCGCACCAGGCCGGCGCCGAAGAGCAGATAGGCCAGGCACATCGGGACCAGCGCCAGATAGCCGACGACCAGCAGTCCCCGGCCGGTGTCCAGCAGCGGCCCCGAGGTGAGGGCGAACAGCGGGACGAGGACCAGGGTGCCCAGGCCGAACAGCGCGCCCATCACGGCCCGGGAGGAGTGGCCCTGCCGGATGAGGCGCCCGGCGTAGTAGGTGTATCCGGCGTAGGCGGCGCCGGCCAGCAGGCCGAGGGCCACCCCGGCCGGTATCCGGGCGGTGTCGCCCCCGCCGGTGCCGCCGGCCGCCACGAGCACGGCGCAGCCGCCGCCCGCCGCGCCGGCCGCCGCCGCCCAGCGGCGGGTCAGCCGGGTGCCGTCCAGGAGCCGTTCCAGCAGCGCGGCGAAGACCGGGGCGCAGCCGAGCGAGACGACGGTGCCCACCGCGACCCCGGCCCAGGCCATCGAGGTGTAGAAGGCCAGCGGGTAGATGACGATGCAGAGCGCGCCGAGCAGGGCCCAGCCGAGCGCGCGGCGGCCCGAGCGCAGAACGGCCGGGGCGGAGCGGCCCGCGAGGGCCAGGGTGAGGAGTCCGCCGATGCCCATGGTGCCGGCGCCGATGGCCAGCGGGGAGGAGCCGGCCGGTGCGAAGGAGGCCACGGTGCCGGTGGTGCCCCACAGGGTGGCGGCAGCCAGGATCAGCAGCGGCCCGCCGGGGCCGCGGGTGCCCGGTGCGGGCGGCGCGGCGGCCAGGGCGGCGGTGGCGGGGGAGGGGGAAGGTGATGCGGTCGAAGACATGAAGAGTGTGTCCTGCTCCGTCGGAGAAGTCCGGTTGGGGGAAACGGAGTGAGGACGCACGAGAAAGAAGGCCCCGGCCCGGTGCTGTGCACCGGGTGGGCCGGTGGGGTGCGGTGGATGCCCGCGCCGTGCGCCCTCAGCGGGTGAACGGCGGCGGAGTGACCGCGTGCCAGTAAGTCGATCGCATGAGCATAAGAATAGGGGACGGGCTGGCCGGCCCACCGCCCGCGCCCCGCGAGGACGGACGACCTGGCCACGCATACACAACCGGGCCCGATCCGGCCCGCGCAATCGCCGCATCGGCGTCCGCGACCCGCGTGGAGATCCGACGCGCTCCCCACCGTTACGCCAACGCGCCCTCCAGCGCGAAGGTCGCCGCCCCCAGCGACACCGGATTGCCCTCGACCGGCGACAGCACGATCTCGGCGCGCGCCGCCGGGCGGCCCAGCGCGTACCGGCCCACCGCCTCGCGCACCGCCCCCAGCAGCGGCGCCCCGAACTCCCGCGCCACCCAGCTGCTGAGGACCACCACCTCCGGATCCAGCAGATTCACCAGATCCGCCACCGCCGCGCCCAGCTGGTCCGCGCAGACCTCCAGCACCCGCAGCGCCACCGGATCCCCGGCCCGGCAGCCGGCCGCCAGGGCCGCGATCGCGGCCGTCTGGCCGTCCGCCCGCACCGGCACGGCGTCCGGCGCCAGCTCGCTCAGGGTACGGATGATGCCCGGCGCCCCCACATAGCTCTCCACGCAGCCGTGCCGCCCGCAGCGGCAGCGCCGGCCGCCGTGCACCAGCGTGGTGTGTCCCCACTCCCCGGCGCTGTTGGACGCGCCCCGGTGCACCGCACCGCCCAGCGCCAGACCGGCGCCGACCCCGGTGCCGAGATTGACCACCACCGCGTCCTGCCGCCCGCGCGCCGCGCCGAACCACAGCTCGGCCACCGTCGTGGCCCGCAGGGGGTTGTCCAGATAGAGGCGGTGCGGGATGCGGCGCGCCAGCAGTTCCAGCAGCGGCACCTCGCGCCAGTCCCAGTTGGCGGCGAAGACCGAGACCCCGCCCTCCCGGTCCACCATGCCGGGCATGGTCACCCCGACACCCAGCACCGGCGATCCGGCCGGTGCCCCCGCGTCCGCCGCCAGCAGCGACACGGCCCGCGCGATCCGCTCCGCCACCAGCTCGGGGCCGTCCTCGCCCGGGGCCAGCGGCAGCCGGGCCCGCGCCCGGACCCGCAGCGTGAGATCGAACAACTCGGCGTGCACATACGTCTCGGCCACATCGACGCCGATCAGGGTGCCACCGGCCGGGTCGGCCGCGAGCAGCGCCCGCGGCCGGCCTCCGGCGGAGTCCTCGACGCCGGCCGCCCGCACCATGCCCAGCCGGTGCAGCTCACCGGTGACGGTCGCCACCGTGGCCTGGCTGAGCCCGGTGGCGGCGGCCAGCACGGGCCGGGAGACGGGGCCGCCGGCCAGGATCCGGCGCAGCACCCGGTAGCGGTTGGCGGTGCGGATGTGCCGCGAGGAGCGCTGCGCGGGCACCCCTCCGACCCCGCTCACTCCTGCCCGTCGTCCTTGTTCCGGCGGCGGAACCAGCGGCGCTGGCGCGGCCGCTGGGCCCGCTGCCGCCGCCGGGAGGAGCTGAAGATCCAGCCCGCCGGCGGCTCGTCCGAGCGCCACGGCTGCGGATCCGGGGCCTCGTTCTTCCAGCGTTCGGTCAGCATCCGGGTCCGCGCGGTGGGCTCGGAGACCTCGGCACCTCGCACGAAGTTCTCGTCCAGCACCACGTCGTCCCAGCTGTCGCGGCCGGGCTTGTCCTCATCGCCCGGCTCGCCTCTGCCCTCAGGCCCCGTCCCCATGACCCGCCTCCCGTCCCGCCGACTGCGTCCGGACGTCACACCCAATGGAGTAAACGTTCCATCGTCCTGTCGTGTTCCTGCCCGGCCCGCACCCTACCGAAGACCCTCACGATCCGGTCTTCGAACCCTCCCGGTCCTTCCGCGTCGCGTACAGCGAGGTGATGGTCGTGACGGCCAGCACCCCGATGATCACCGACAGGGAGAGCGGGATCCCGATCTCCGGCACGTGCACCCCGTTCTCGTGCAGTGCGTGCAGCACCAGCTTGACGCCGATGAAGCCGAGGATGATGGACAGCCCGTAGGACAGGTGCACCAGCTTCCGCAGCAGCCCGCCGATGAGGAAGTACAGCTGCCGCAGGCCCATCAGCGCGAAGGCGTTGGCGGTGAACACGATGTACGGGTCCTGGGTCAGGCCGAAGATCGCCGGGATCGAGTCCAGCGCGAACAGCACATCGGTGCTGCCGATCGCCAGCATGACGATCAGCATCGGGGTGACCAGCCGCCGGCCGTTCTCCACGATCCACAGCTTGGTGCCGTGGTACTGGTCGGTGGCCGGCAGGCGCCGTTCGATCGTCTTGAGGAACCGGTTCTCCTCGAACTCCTCCTCCTCGTCCTGGCGTGCGTCCTGGATCAGCTTCCACGCGGTGTAGATCAGGAACGCGCCGAAGATGTAGAACACCCACGAGAAGGTGGAAATCAGGGCCGCACCGGCGGCGATGAAGAGGGCCCGCAGCACCAGGGCGATGAGAACACCCACCATCAGCACCCGCGACTGGTACGCGGCCGGTACCGAGAACTTCGCCATGATCAGTATGAAGACGAAGAGATTGTCCACACTGAGGGACTTCTCGGTGATGTAACCGGCGAAGAACTCGCCCGACGCCTGGCCCTCTCCGACCACGGCGAGCCCGATGCCGAACAGCACCGCGAGCACCACCCAGAAGATCGACCAGCTGGCCGCCTCCTTGAGTGTGACTTCGTGGGGCTTGCGCCCGAAGAAGAAGTCGACAGCGATGAGGGCACACAGCACCACGATGGTGAGCCCCCACATGGGCAACGAGACGTCCACTGATCCTCCGGTATATCCGTCGTCCCGCCCATCCTGCCCGACCGCAGGCATTGACCCGGAATGCCCCCGGAATCACCCCCATGTGGTTCGCATCGCACACACATACGGACCCTGGTGTTTCCTCTGATGTCACCCGCCGTTCATCCGGATATCCGGAAGAAGGCTCAGAAAGGACATCACGCCCGCGGCGAAAAGAAGATGCGGCCCCCCGGTACGGCCGGAATGATGCGGGTCATGGGACACAGTGCCGCGGGGCTGCGGAGCTACGGTGAGATCTTCCGGGTACCGGGTGCCAAACGGTTCATCGCGGCGGGGATGATCGGCCGGATGCCGTCCTCGATGCTCAGCCTGGGCACCGTGTTCCTCATCACAGCGGTCACCGACAGCTACGCCACCGCCGGTCTCGCCTCCGCGGGCGGCGCCCTGTGCTACGCGCTCATCGTGCCGCAACTCGGCTACCTCATCGACCGTTTCGGCCAGCGCCGGGTACTGCGCCCGCTGGCCGCCGCCTTCGGCACCGCGGGCGCGCTCTTCCTGCTCGCCGCCCAGTTGGACGTCCCCGTCTGGCTGCTGTGCGCCAGCGGAGCGGTCTTCGGCGCCTTCATGCCCCCGCTCGGCGCCCTGGTCCGCGCCCGGTGGAGCCACCTCGCCGAACGCGACGGGGGCGGCCGGCTGCTGAAGTCCGCCTTCTCCTTCGAATCCGTCGCCGACGAGCTGATCTGGGCCGTCGGCCCGCTGCTCGTCGCCTTCGCCGTCCTCGTCCACCCCGCCGCCGGCGTGGCCGCCGCCGCGCTCACCGGCGTCACCGGCTGCCTGCTGCTCGCCGGCCAGCACCGCACCGAGCCGCCCGTCGCCGCGCCCCAGAAGGTGCGCACCCGGGCCATCACCGCCCCCGGCATGCCCTGGATGTGCGCGGTGTACCTGTTCACCGGCGCCATGTTCGCCGCCTTCGAACTCGCCACCATCGCCTTCGTCGACCACTACGGCGAAACCTGGATGACCGGCGCCGTCCTCGGCACCTACGCCATCGGCAGCGCGATCGGCGGCCTGTGGTACGGCGCCCGCGACTGGTCCCTGCCGCTGGACCGGCTCTTCCTGCTCACCATCGCCTCGGTGGTGGCGGGCATGGCCCCGCTGTGGGCCATGCCCGGCGTCCCCGCCCTGTGGGCGATCTCCCTGTTCGCCGGCATCCTCACCGCCCCCGCGATCATCGCCGGCTACAGCCTGGTCCGCGAAGGCGTGCCGGGCCACATGCTCACCGAGGGCCTGAGCTGGCTCTCCATGGCGGTCGGCGTCGGCCGCGCCGGCGGCGTCGCGCTCACCGGCGTCGTGATCCAGCACCACGGCCCGCGCTGGGGCTACGCCCTCGCCCTGGGCCTGGGCGCCTGCGGGGTGGCCATGGGGCTCAGCGGCGCCCGCACCCTGCGCACCATGGCCACCACCCGGCTCACCCGCGCGGCGTGAGCCGGTAGACCTCCCCGGCCCGGGTCGCGAACACCGTCACCCCGTCCGCGTCCCGCTCGGCGGCCACCTCGGCCCCGTCCCGGGTGACCGTCACCGGCACCGCCGTCCGCACCCGGGCGGTGGCACCGATCCGGGAAGCGATCCCGGCCCCGGTCAGCGCCCCGCCCGACCAGGACAGCGCCACCTCGAACCCGCCGCGCGCCAGCAGCCCGCGCACCCGGCCCTCGGGCAGCGCCCCCGGCAGCGCCGGCAGCAGCTCCAGCTCCGCGCCGTGGCTCTGGAGCAGCCACTCGGTGATCCCGGCGGTCGCCCCGAAGTTGCCGTCGATCTGGAACGGCGGATGCAGATCGAAGAGGTTCGGCGCGGTCCGCTCCGGTGTCAGCTGATCCGTCAGCAGTTTGTACGAACGGTCGCCGTCCGCCAGCCGCGCCCAGAAGTTGATCTTCCAGCCCAGTGACCATCCGGTCCCCGCGTCACCGCGCTGCTCCAGCGTCACCCGCGCCGCCTCGAACAGCTCCGGCGTGTGCCGGGTGATCTGCGCCCCGGGGTGCAGCCCGTACAGATGGGAGATGTGCCGGTGCCCCTGCTCGGGGGCACCGGCGTCCCAGTCCTGCTGCCACTCCTGCAACTGCCCCCGGGCCCCCACCCGCGAGGGCGGCAGCCGGTCGGCCGCCGCCCGCACCCGGCCCCGCAGCTCCTCGTCCAGCCCGAGCACCCCGGCGGCGGCGTCCACCGCGCCGAACAGGTCGCGCAGGATCTGGTTGTCCATCGTCGGCCCGGCGCACAGCGTGCCGCCCGGCCCCGGGTGGTGCGCGTTCTCCGGCGAGATCGACGGGCAGGTCACCAGATGACCGGTCCCCGGGTCCTCCACCAGCGCGTCCAGGAAGAACCGCGCCGCCTCCGCCAGGACCGGGTAGTCGGCCCGCAGCCGCCCGGTGTCCCCGGTGAAGCGGTAGTACTCCCACACCGCCAGCGCCAGCCACGCGCCGCCGGTGGGCCACATCCCCCAGGTGGTGCCGTCCACCGGCGCCGTGCCCCGCCACAGATCCGTGTTGTGGTGCGCGACCCAGCCCCGCGCCCCGTACATCGCGCGGGCGCTGCGCGCCCCGGTGACCCGCAGGTCGTGCAGCAGGGCGAACAGCGGCTCCCAGCACTCCAGGAGGTTCGCCGGACCGGCCGGCCAGTAGTTCATCTCCGTGTTGATGTTGATCGTGTACTTCGACCCCCACGGGGGGTCGGTCAGGTCGTTCCACAGCCCCTGGAGATGGGCGGGCTGGGTCCCGGGCCGGGAGCAGGAGATCAGCAGATAGCGGCCGAAGTGGAAGTACAGCGCGGCCAGCTGCGGGTCGGCCGTGCCGTCCCCGAAGGCCGCCACCCGCTCGTCGGTGGGCAGAGCCGCGGCTGGCGTCGCCGGGATCTCCAGCGCCGTCCGCCCGAACAGCGCCGCGTGGTCGGCGACATGACGCTCCAGCAGCTCCGGGTACGGCCGCCCGGCCGCCGCCGTCAGGTCCTCCAGCGCCCGGGCCGCCGGATCGGCGCCGAGATCCTGCCGGTCGACGTGATTGGTGCCCACCGAGATCAGCAGGGTCACCGCGTCCGCGCCGGACACCCGCAGCACCCCGTCCGCCGAGGACACCTCGCCACCGGCAGGCAGCGCCCGCACCAGCGCCCGGAACCGCACCGCGCCCGCCACCCCGGAGGCGTCCCCGCCCCGGCCGTCCAGCGCGATGGCGGTGCCGTCCGGGGACAGCGCCGTGGTCGCCATCGGACTGTCGAAGGACGCGCTGAACCCCACCGCCCCGGGGGCGTCCGCGCTCAGCCGCACCACGATCACCTGGTCGGCGGCGCTGGAGAACACCTCCCGCCGGTGCCGTATCCCGTCCCGGACGAACTCCACCGTGTGCACCGCCCGGGACAGATCCAGCTCCCGGCGGTAGCCACCGGCCTCCCCGGAGCCCTCCCCGGCGGCGTCGAACGCCAGCCGCAGGCTGCCCACCGTCTGACAGGGCATCTGCTGGACCGGTACGCCCATCACATCCGACTCCAGCAGCCGGTGCGCCGCCTCCCACTCCCCGGCGAAGACCAGCTCCCGCGCCCGGGGCAGCGCGGCGGCGGCCCGCGGATTGTCGTAACGGTGCGGCCCGCCCGCCCACACCGTGTCCTCGCTGAGCTGCAACTCCTCGCTGTCGGTGCCCCCGTACACCATGGCGCCGAGCCGGCCGTTGCCCACCGGCAGCGCCTGGAGCCAGGCGGCGGCGGGCCGCGGATACCACAACACGTACGGGGAGCCACTGCGCTGCATGCCGAACCTCTCGGTGAATGCGGTACGCACGCCCGCCGGCCGCCCCGCCGGCCGAGGGGCGCCGCTCAGCGCGCGGCCGGGCCGATCGCCAGGTCGGCCCAGACTACGTGCCCGCTTCCGGCGTCCCGGGGCCGTACCCCCCACACCTCGGCCAGCGTGCACACCAGCAGCAGACCCCGGCCGCCCTCGTCCTCCATGGTGGCCGCCGTCGGCATCCCGGCCGGGCCCGCACCCGCGCTGGACACCGCGATCCGCAGCAGCGACCCCAGTATCCGCACCTCGCAGCCCACCGAGCGGCTGCCGGTGTGCCGCAGCGCGTTGGTCACCAGCTCCGAGACCACCAGCTGGGCGTTGTCGGTCAGCTCCACCGGAGAGCGCCACTCGGTGAGCTGGGCCCGGACCCGGCGCCTGGCCTCGCCGACGGAGGCGTCCACGGCGGGCAGCTGGAAGCTCAGACGCTCGCTCCCGAGAAGGGAGGTGTCATAACGCTCTAAGGGCTGAGCGTGTGAGGAGGAAGCCACCCCCATACTCTGCGTGTTGACCGTCGCATCCGGCAAGGGGCATCCTGCAAATTACAGAACCGTTGATATCACTCTGTTGTACTTGCCCGCGACCGTGGCACACTGCTCTGCGATGACAGCCGTTGGATGGGGGCGGGCAGTGGCAGGAACGCCGGGCGCGGCACCGACCGCCCTGCGAGTGGTACTGGGCAGACGGCTCCAGGACCTGCGCGAGGAAGCGGGCTACACCTTCGAGGAAGCAGCCGCCGCTCTCGACGTCACCCACGCCACCATCCGCCGGATGGAGAAGGCCCAGGTCGGCCTCAAAGTGCCCTACGTGGAAAAGCTGCTGCGCATCTACGGGGTCACCACGACCGAGGAGATCGAGGGCTTCCTCAACCTCGCCCGCGAGGCCAACCGGCCGGGCTGGTGGCACCACTACCGCGATGTGCTGCCCGACTGGTTCAGCGCCTTCGTCAGCCTGGAGGCGGAGGCCGACCAGATCCGTGCCTACGAACCGCACTACGTCCCCGGGTTGCTCCAGACCGAGGCCTACGCGGCCACGGTGCTGCGCTCCGGCATGCCGCACGCCCCGGCCAGCGAGATCGACCGGCTGGTCGCGCTGCGGCTCGCCCGCCAGGACCTGCTCCAGCGCAAGCAGCCACCGCTGCTGTGGGTCGTGATAGACGAGACCGTGCTGCGCCGCCCGTTCGGCGGTCCCAATGTCATGCGTGCCCAGATCTCCCGCTTGATCGAGGCCATCGCCGCACCGCATGTGCGGCTGCAGATCATGCCGTTCAGCGCGGGGCCCCACTCCGCGATGTACGGCCCCTTCCACCTCTTCCGGTTCCCCATCCCCGAACTGCCGGATGTCGCTTGTGCGGAGAGCCTGATAGGCGCCGCGTACTTCGACCAGCGCGAGGACGTCTCGCAGTTCCGGGAAGCACTGGACCGGATGTGCGCTCAGGCCGCGCAGGTGCACCGCACTGAGGTCATCCTCAGTCGAATTCGCAAGGAGATCTGACATGGATGACGTCTACAACGGCATGCCGGCCTCCGAACTGGCCACCGAGGGCTGGCGGAAGCCCTGGAGCGGCGGCAACGGCGGCAGCTGCGTCGAGGTGCTGCGGCTGGGGGACGGCCGGGTCGCGCTGCGTCAGTCCACCGATCCCGACGGTCCCGCGCTGATCTGCTCCGGCCACGGGATGGCCGACTTCATCCGGGCCGTGAAGTCCGGGGACGCCGACTTCCTGCTGGTGTGACCGGCCGCGGCCCCGGGCCACCGGGTGCCGCCCGGTGGCCGCGGGGTGCGGCTGTCGTGCCCGCGGGGGAGTGCGGTCAGTCCTCGCCGAGGGCGCGCAGGATCACCGAGAAGGTGGTCGGCGCCGGGGTGAGGTGGTACCGCGGCAGCGGGCCGGGACCGCAGGACTGGCTGCCGATGCCGTGCTGGGCGGCGTCCAGGTGCACCCACACCGTGTCGCCCGGTGTCAGATCGGGGGTGTGGGTGGCCGCGTCCAGCTGCTCGGTGGTCCAGCGGCGGGCGGTGAACATCAGGGGCTGTTCGCCTGCGGTGAGCCGCAGCCCCGGACCTTCGGTGCCGGGCCGCTCGCGCAGTTCGGCCCAGCGGACATCGATGCGGGCGCCGTTCTCCTGGGGCCGCACATACGGGGTGTGCAGCCCGTCCACGGTGGCTTCCCAGCGGCCGGTGCGCGCGGCGGCGCGGGTGTCCGGGTACGCCTCGCCGGGGCCGCCGCCGTACCACCGGACGTGGCCGAGCCCGGCCGGGAGCCCGAGCCGTAGCCCGAGCCGGGGCAGCGGCACCCGCCAGTCGCCTTCGGGTGTGACCTCGACGTCCAGCCGCAGCGCCCCGTCCCCGGTCGCGGTCCAGCGGTAGACGGTGCGCAGACCGGCGTCGGTGGCGGCCGGGGCGACCCGGGTCCGTACGGTGAGCGTGCCGCCGTCCGCCCCGACGGCGTCCACCCGGTGCCGGATCCGGTGCAGGCCCAGCTCGCGCCAGCGCTGGGCGAGCCGGGTGCCCTCCTCCCAGACCATGCCCTCGTCGTTGTCGGTCGGGGCGCGCCACACATCCAGTACCGGGCCCCGGTGCAGGGTCAGGCCGCCGAGGGTGCGCAGCTCGCCGGAGGCGGCGTCGAAGACCGCGGGGCCGAGCCTCCAGGTGGTGCCCTCCCGGCGTGCGGTGCCGGTCGGCGCTCCGGCGCTCGGTGCGAGGCGGGGGCGCGCGGAATCCGCGATCTGACCCCAGGCCACCTCGTGCCCTGCCGGGGCCCACGCGGTGTCGGCGGCCAGGGCGGCGGTCACCGTCCAGATGCCCTCACCCGGCGCGTCGCCCGCGGGCGGGTCGGGCAGCGGAACCTCCGCCGTACTGCCCGGCGCCACCTCGGGAACGCTCAGCCCGCCGGAGGCGAGGAGGATGCCCTCGGCCTCGTACCGCCAGCCGAAGGTGAGATGCCCCAGACCGAGGAAGTCGTATCCGTTACGGATGGTGATCGTGCGGCGGGCGCTGTCACCGCTGATCGTGACCGGTTCGATCACCTTCTTGTACTCGATGAGCCCGGGGGAGGGGGTGCGGTCGGGGAACACCAGGCCGTCGCAGACGAAGTTGCCGTCGTGCAGCTCCTCGCCGAAGTCGCCGCCGTACCCGGAGTACGGCTCCCCGTCCGCCGGCCGCACCGGCAGGCCGTGGTCGATCCACTCCCACACGAACCCGCCCTGGCAGCGCTCGTACGTCTCGAACAGCCGCTGGTACTCGCTCAGCCCGCCGGGCCCGTTGCCCATCGCGTGCGCGTACTCGCACAGCAGGAACGGCAGGGACGCCCGGTGCGCCTCCAGCTCCGGGTCCTCCAGCGGCTCCTCGGCGCGCCGCCCGATCCGCTCCACCTCCTCGTGCGGGGCGTACATCCGGGAGTAGAAGTCGGAGTCGCGGTAGGTGGGGTCGTTCTCGTAGTGCACGGCGCGGGACGGGTCGCGCTCGCGGATCCAGGCGGCCATGGCGCTGAGCCCGTGACCGGCGCCGCACTCGTTGCCCAGCGACCAGATCACCACGGACGGGTGGTTCTTGTCGCGCTCCACCATCCGCCGGGCCCGGTCGAGCAGGGCCGGGACGAAGCGGTCGTCGGCGACCGGGTTGCCGCGCCAGCCGGGGAAGTAGCAGAAGCCGTGGGTCTCCAGGTCGGCCTCGTCGATCACCCACAGGCCCAGCTCGTCGCAGAGGTCGAGGAAGGCGGGGTGCGGCGGGTAGTGGCTGGTGCGGACGGCGTTGATGTTGTGCCGCTTCATCAGTTCGATGTCGGCACGCATGGTCGCCTCGTCCACGGCGCGTCCGGTGTCCGGGTGGAACTCGTGCCGGTTGACACCGCGGAAGAGGACCGGCTTGCCGTTCGCCCGGAAGAGTCCGTCGCGTACCCCGACGGTGCGGAAGCCGATGCGCAGCGGGATGCGCTCGCCGGGGGTGGCCAGTTCGCCGGAGTACAGCCGGGGGTGCTCGGCGGACCAGGGCTCGACCGGGACCCGTACCTCCTCGTTGGTGGGGATCTCGATGCCCAGTTCGGGCACGGTCACGGTGCCGGGGGTGTCCGACTCGACGCGCAGGACGCCCTCGCCGGTGGTGTGGTCGTAGCCGGCGTGGGTGAAGAAGTCGGTGGGGGAGTGCTCGGGGCGGTGCAGCAGCGTGACGTCCCGGAAGATGCCGGGGAGCCACCACATGTCCTGGTCCTCCAGGTAGCTGCCCGCCGACCACTGGTGGACGCGGACGGCCAGGACGTTGCCGGTGGGGCGCAGCAGCGGCCCGACCGCGAACTCGTGCGGCAGCCGGCTGCCCTGGAAGGTGCCCAGTTCGGTGCCGTTGAGCCAGACGCGGGCGCAGGACTCGACGCCCTCGAACCGCAGGACGCTCTCCCCGCCGTCCGGCCAGTCGGCGGGCAGGTCGAAGACGTGCCGGTGGTCGCCGGTGGGGTTCTCGGTGGGGACGCGCGGCGGGTCGACCGGGAAGGGGTAGC
>NZ_JBHWJL010000145.1:0-12287 GCF_042731495.1 Streptomyces sp. NPDC059853 | reverse complement strand
ATGTCGAGGCACGGCAGTCGGCTCCGCGCGGCTTCGCCGGTCGGTGACACACCGTACCCGGCCAGGGTGACGCCGGGGGAACGTCCCGTGCGGGCCCGAAGTGCCGCCACCGGACCGGCCGTCGGGCGACCTGGGGCGATCGGCCGCTTTCCTCCCGGTTTCCCGGGCGGCGGATGTGGCGCGAACCACAGCCGCCGCCCGGGCCGTCAGGCGGCGATCTCCGCGTGGGCCGCCAGCAGCATCGCCGGGTCGGGGCCCTCCAGGACGGCCGGCTTGGCGAGGCCGTCCAGCACGATGAAGCGCAGCAGATCGCCCCGGGTCTTCTTGTCCACCCGCATCGTCTGCAGCAGCTTGGGCCACTGGTCGCCACGGTAGGTGACGGGCAGTCCGACCGCCTCCAGCACGGCCCGGTGCCGGTCGGCGGTGGCGTCGTCCAGCCGGCCCGCGATCCGGCCCAGTTCGGCGGCGAACACCATGCCGACGGCGACCGCCGCGCCGTGCCGCCAGTTGTAGCGCTCGTTCTTCTCGATGGCGTGCGCCAGGGTGTGGCCGTAGTTGAGGATCTCCCGGCGCCCGGACTCCTTCAGATCGCCGGAGACCACCTCGGCCTTGACCCGGATGGCCCGCTCCACCAGTTCGGCGGTGGCGGGACCGGCGGGGGTACGGGCGGCCTGCGGGTCGGCCTCGATCAGATCGAGGATCACCGGGTCGGCGATGAAGCCGGCCTTGATGATCTCCGCGAGCCCCGAGACGTAGTCGTGGACCGGCAGCGACTCCAGCGCGGCCAGGTCGCACAGCACTCCGGCGGGCGGGTGGAAGGCGCCCACCAGGTTCTTGCCCTCGGCGGTGTTGATGCCGGTCTTGCCGCCCACGGCGGCGTCCACCATGCCCAGCACGGTGGTGGGCACCGCGACCCAGCGCACCCCGCGCAGCCAGCTGGCGGCCACGAAGCCGGCCACATCGGTGGTCGCCCCGCCGCCCACCCCGACGATCACATCGGTCCGGGTGAAACCGGTCTGGCCCAGCGCCTTCCAGCAGTACGCGGCGACCTCGGCGGTCTTCGCCTCCTCGCCGTTCGGCAGTTGGACGGCGATGGCCTCGTACCCCTGGTCGGCCAGGTCCTGGCGCAGCACCTCGCCGGTGGAGGCCAGCGCCTCGGGGTGCAGCACGGCCACCCGCTTGGCGGACCGGCCGATGAGGGCGGGCAGTTCGCCCAGCAGGGCCCGGCCCACCAGCACGTCGTAGGGGTCGGTGCCCGCGCTGCCGTCGACGGTGATCCGGGTCGGCGCCGGCTCGGGGGTGCTCATGCGGCGGTCAGCTCCATCGCGTCGACGATCGCCTGGGCGACCTCTTCCGGTGTCAGGCCCTCGGTGTCGATCACCGTGCTGGCCACCTCCTCGTACAGCGGGAGGCGGGCCTCCATCAGCGTGCGCCACTGCCGGCGCGGGTTGACGGCCAGCAGCGGGCGCGCCGAGTCCAGGCCCACCCGGCGGATCGCGTCCGCCATCGCCACCTGGAGGAACACCACCGGCAGCGGGGCCAGCAGCGCGCGGGTGCCGGCGTCCAGGACGGCACCGCCGCCCAGGGCCACCACGCCGTCGTGCTCGCGCAGGGCGGCCCGCACGGCATCGGCCTCCAGGGCCCGGAAGTGCGCCTCGCCCCGTTCGAGGAAGATGTCGGGGATGGCTCGGCCCGCGGCCCGTTCCACGTCCGTGTCGGTGTCCCGGACGGTCGTGCCGAGCCGTTCGGCGAGCACCGCGCCCACGGTGCTCTTGCCGCTGCCGGGCGGGCCGACCAGCACCACGCGGGGGGCCGTCACCGGATCTCCAGGTGGTCGAGGAAGCCGGTGACGTTGCGGCGGGTCTCGGTCACCGAGTCCCCGCCGAACTTCTCGGCGACCGCGTCCGCCAGCACCAGCGCCACCATGGCCTCGGCGACGATCCCGGCGGCCGGGACCGCGCACACGTCCGAGCGCTGGTGGTGCGCGGCGGCCGCCTCGCCGGTGGTCACGTCGATGGTGGCCAGGGCGCGCGGCACGGTGGCGATCGGCTTCATGGCCGCCCGCACCCGCAGCAGTTCTCCGGTGCTCAGGCCGCCCTCGGTCCCGCCGGAGCGGCCCGAGGAGCGGCGTACGCCCCCGGGGGTCGGCACGATCTCGTCGTGGGCCAGGGAGCCGGGCACCCGGGCCAGGCCGAAGCCGTCGCCGACCTCCACGCCCTTGATCGCCTGAATCCCCATCAGGGCGGCTGCCAGCCGGGCGTCCAGGCGGCGGTCCCAGTGCACGTGGGAGCCGAGGCCGACCGGCACACCGTGGGCGACCACCTCGACGACGCCGCCGAGGGTGTCGCCGTCCTTGTGGGCCTTGTCGATCTCGGCGACCATCGCCTCGCTCGCGGCCGGATCGAGGCAGCGCACCGGGTCGGCGTCCAGGGCGGCCACATCGCCCGGCTCCGGCACCCGGCCGGCCGGGGCGGCGGCGCCGCCCAGCTCCACGACGTGCGAGACGATCTCGATCCCGGCGGTCTCCCTGAGGTAGGAGCGGGCGACCGTGCCCAGCGCGACCCGGGCCGCGGTCTCCCGGGCGGAGGCGCGCTCCAGCACCGGGCGGGCCTCGTCGAAGCCGTACTTCTGCATGCCGGCCAGGTCGGCGTGGCCGGGACGCGGACGGGTCAGGGGCGCGGCGCGGCCCAGGTCGGCCAGCTCCGCCGGGTCCACCGGGTCGGCCGCCATGACCTTCTCCCACTTGGGCCACTCGGTGTTGCCGACCATGATCGCCACCGGGGAGCCGAGGGTGAGACCGTGCCGGACACCGCCGAGGAAGGTGACCTCGTCCCGCTCGAACTTCATCCGGGCACCCCGGCCGTAGCCGAGCCGACGCCGCGCCAGCGCGTCCGCCACCATGTCCGTGGTCACCGGGACCCCGGCCGGCAGCCCCTCCAACGTCGCGACCAGGGCGGGGCCATGCGACTCGCCCGCGGTCAGCCAGCGCAACCTGCTCAACGGTGCTCCTTCGATGCTCGACACCTGCACGTCTGCTCCCCCGATCCTCCCACGCCCGGATGACGGGCCGGCGGGGCGTCCGGCTGCCGGACCGGGGTGAACGCCGGGCCCGGCGGTGTCGGCGGGGCGCGGTGCGCGGGCTCAGACGGGGCGGGCGGCCAGCGCCGCCTCGCCCGCGGCGCGCATCGCGGCCAGCGGGGCCGGGGCGAGCCCGGTCATGGCCTCGACCTGGAGGACCGCCTGATGCACCAGCAGGTCAAGACCGCCCAGCACGGTGCCGCCCCGGGCGGACCACGCGGCGGCCAGCGGGGTGGGCCAGGGCTCGTACAGCACGTCGAACAGGATGCCGGGCCGCTGCGGCACGGCGGTGGCCAGCGCGTCGGTGCTGCCGGCCGGAGTGGTGGCGATCACCAGCGGCGCATCGAGTGCCCGGGCCGCGTCGTCCCAGGGCGCGCAGATCACCGGGACGCCCAGGCGTTCGCCCCAGCCGCGCATCTCGGCGGCCCGCCCGGGGCCGCGGACGTAGGCGGTGACCTCCCCGTCGCACAGCTGCGCCAGCGCGGCCAGCGCCGAGGAGGCGGTGGCCCCGGCGCCGAGCACGGCCGCGCCCGGCACCCGGTGCACGCCGCGTTCGCGCAGGGCGGCGACCAGCCCCGGCACATCGGTGTTCTCGCCCTGCCGGTGCCCGTCGGGACCGAGGATGACCGTGTTGACGGCCTCCACGGCGACGGCGGTCTCCCCGATCCCGTCCAGCAGCGGGATGACGGCTCGCTTGAGCGGCATGGTCAGCGAGAGCCCGGCCCACTCCGGACCGAGGCCGTCGAGGAAGCCGGGCAGGCCGTCCTCGGCCAGCTCGAACCGGTCGTAGGTCCAGCCGGTCAGGCCGAGCGCCGCGTAGGCGGTGCGGTGCAGTGCCGGGGAGAGCGAGTGGGCGATGGGCGAGCCGAGTACGGCTGCCCTGCGGTGGTCCGGTGCGGTGGTCATCAGTCGTTGTTCTCGCGATTCCTGGCCTGTTCCGCGTTGAAGTCCCTGACGTGTTCCTCGTGTTTCTCGAAGTCCGTCTCGAAGCGGGTGTCCCCGGGTTTGACCGTGACGAAGTACAGCCAGGTGCCCTCCGTCGGGTTGGACGCCGCTTCGAACGCCTGGTGCCCCGGGTTGTTGATGGGACCGGGCGGCAGGCCCTTCACCTGGTACGTGTTGTACGGCGAGTCCAGCTTGACGTCCTCGAAGGAGACGTCCAGGGACGGGTCGTCACGCACGTAGTTGATGGTGGAGTCGAATTCCAGTTTCTGACCGATGTCCAGCCGGTTGTAGATGACCCGGGAGACCTTGCCGAACTCCTCGGGCAGCTGCGCCTCCGCCTGCACCAGGGAGGCGATGATGATGACCTCGCGCGGGGTGAAACCGAGGGCCTCGGCCTGCCCTTCCAGGTCGATCTCCTCGAACTCCGCCTCCGCCCGGTCCACCATCTCGCTCAGCAGGGACTCCGGGGTGGTGTTGTCCCCCACGTCATAGCGGGCGGGGAAGAGGAAACCCTCGACATCGTCCTCGGCCCACTCGGGAAGGCCGATGTCGCTGCTCTCGGCCACCTCCTCCGTGGTGCCCTCCTCCAGCTCCAGCTTGAGGTCGATGGCGGTGTAGATCTGGGAGGCCCGCATGCCCTCGGCGATGATGAGGGTGTTCAGCTGCGCCGGGTCGGTGAGCATGGCGACGGCGGCGTCGGCGGACATCTGCTGCCGCAGGGTGTAGACGCCGGCCTGGATGGGGGCGACACCGTCCTTGGTGGCGGCGGCGACGAACGCGTCGTGGCTCTTGACGACGTCCGCCTCCTTCAGCAGGTTGCCCATCTGGGAGAGGGACGCGCCGGACGGAATGGTCACCTGCACCTCTCCGCTGCCCTCCCCCGCGTAGTCCGGGGCCGGGCCGAACCGGCTCTGGTAGAAGTCGTAGCCGTAGTACGCGGCACCGCCGAGGCCGCCGGCCAGCACGACGGCGACGATCAGGCAGGCGCAGCCGTTGCGCTGCTTGCCCTTGGTCTTGCTCTTCCCCTTGCCGCCGCGCCGCTCGCGCCCGCGTGGCTCGTCGTCCCAGTCGTCGTTCTCGTCCGCCCGGGAGAAGAAGTCGGCCTCGCCCTGGTCGGGACCGGGGTCCCAGCCGGTGTCCGGGTCGGGTCCCGGCCCGTCGGCCGGGTCCGGTTCGGGGCGGCGCCGGCGGGCCGCGGGCTCGGGCTGCTGCGGCTGCTGGGGGTGGTGCTGTTGCTGCGGGGGGTACTGCCCGGCCTGCTGCGGCTGCCCGGCCTGCTGCCGGTCCTGGTACGCCTGTGGCGCTGCGTAGCCCTGCTGCTGGGCGCCGTAGGGGTCCTGGTAGCCCTGCTGGTGGTAGCCGCCGCCCTGCTGCTGGGCGTAGGGATCGGCGTAGTACGGGCCGCCCTGGGCGTCCCAGCCCTGCTCCTGGCCGGGCTGCTGGTAGTAACCCTGCTGCCCCTGCTGATCCTGCTGGTGAAACTGCTGTTGCTGAGGGTAAGGTTGCTGCTGCTGTGGGTACTGCTGGTACGGATCGTGCTGCTGCGGGTACGCCTGCTGCTCCGGATACTGCTGCTGGCCGTACGCGTCCCAGGAGCCGTACGGGTCGCCCTGGCCCTGCTGAGCGCCCTGTGCGCGCTGCTGCTCGGCCCAGTCCTGGTCTCCGTAGAGCGGGTCTTCGGGCTGCCACCCCTGGGCGCCTGGCCCCCGGCCATACTCAGTCATCGATCCCCTTGTGACGCAGGCGGCAGCCATCCACTCACGTGGGAGAAGATGCACCCCGTGGACCCGCCGCGGCGGGCCCGGGTGGAACGACATGCCATGTCGCGCGGAACGTTACCGTATCGCGATCAGACAACCACTTCGACGCACTCCCCCGGCGGACGGCCGGTCACCCGTTCCGTCTCCAGGGCACTCTGCAGGATGACCACGGCCGCCGCCTGATCGATGCGCGAGCGCCCCTTCCGGGCGCTCACGCCCGAGGCCCGCATCGACTGGGCGGCCGTGACGGTGCTCATCCGCTCGTCCACCAGACGCACCGGCACCGGCGCGATCCGGCGCGCGGTCTCCTGGACGAAGGCCCGCACCCGGGCCGCCGCGGGCCCCTCGGCGCCGCTGAGGGACCGGGGCAGCCCGACGACGACCTCCAGCGGCTCGTACTCCGCCACCAGCTGCTCCAGCCGGCGCTGGGCCGCCGGGACATCGCGTCCCGGCACGGTCTCCACCGGCGTGGCGAGCAGCCCGTCGGGGTCGCTGCTCGCGACCCCGATCCGGGCCTCACCGACGTCGACGGCGAGCCGCCTGCCGCGTCGCATCGTCGCGCTCACCTCAGGCGCTCTCCGCCACCAGCCGCTCGACGGCGGCCAGCGCGTCGTCGATGGCGGCCGGGTTCTGCCCGCCGCCCTGGGCCACGTCCGGCTTGCCGCCCCCGCCGCCGCCCAGCGCCTTGGCGGCGGTACGGACCAGGTCGCCGGCCTTCAGGCCGCGCTCGCGGGCGGCCTCGTTGGTGGCGATGACGGTCAGCGGACGGTCCTTGACCACGGTGAACAGGGCCACCACGGCGGGACGGTCGGCGGGGATCCGGCCGCGCACGTCGAGGACGAGCTTGCGCAGGTCGTCCGCGCCGGTGCCGTCGGGCACCCGGCCGGCGGCCAGCGCCACCCCGCGGATGTCCCGGGCGCCGGAGGCGAGGCCGCCCGCGGCCTGGAGGACCTTCTCGGCGCGGAACCGCTCGATCTCCTTCTCGGCCTCCCGCAGCCGGCCGAGCATGCCGGAGATGCGCTCGGGCAGTTCCTCGGGCCGGCCCTTGACCAGTTCGGTCAGCTGGGCGACGACGGTGTGCTCCCTGGCCAGGAAGCGGTAGGCGTCGGTGCCGACCAGGGCCTCGACACGGCGCACGCCGGAGCCGATGGAGGACTCGCCCAGCAGCTTCACCAGGCCGAGCTGGGAAGTGTTGTGGACGTGGGTGCCGCCGCACAGCTCCTTGGAGAAGTCGCCGATGGTCACCACACGCACCCGGTCGCCGTACTTCTCGCCGAACTCGGCGATGGCGCCCTGCTTCTTGGCGTCGGCCATCGACATCACCTCGGCGGTGACGTCCAGGTCGCGGGCCAGCACCTCGTTGATCTTCTGCTCCACGTCCTGGAGGACGGAGGAGGGGACGGCGGTGGGCGATCCGAAGTCGAACCGGAACCGCCCGGGGGCGTTCTCCGAGCCGGCCTGGGCGGCGGTCGGGCCCAGCGCGTCGCGCAGCGCCTGGTGGGTGAGGTGGGTGGCGCTGTGGGCGCGGGCGATGGAGCGGCGCCGGTTGACGTCGATGCGGCAGTCGGCGGCGGCGCCGAGGGTCACCTCGCCGACCTGGACCACGCCCTTGTGGACGATGACCCCGGGGACCGGCCGCTGGACGTCGCGGACCTCGACAACGGCGCCGGAGGAGAAGGTGATCCGGCCGGTGTCGGCGAGCTGGCCGCCGCCCTCGGCGTAGAAGGGGGTGCGGTCGAGGACGACCTCGACCTCGTCGCCCTCGTGGGCGGCGGGGGCGCTCAGCCCGTCGACGAGCAGCCCGACGACGGTGGCCTCGCCGGAGGTGTCGTGGTAGCCGATGAACTCGGTGGCGCCCGAGGTGTCGGCGACCTCGCGGTAGGCGGAGAGGTCGGCGTGGCCCTGCTTCTTGGCGCGGGCGTCGGCCTTGGCGCGCTCGCGCTGCTCCTTCATCAGCCGCCGGAAACCGGCCTCGTCCACGGACAGGCCCTGTTCGGCGGCCATCTCCAGGGTGAGGTCGATCGGGAAGCCCCAGGTGTCGTGGAGCAGGAACGCCTTGTCGCCGGCCAGCACGGAGGAACCGGCGGCCTTGGTGTCGCTGACGGCGGTGTCGAGGATGTTGGTGCCGGCCTTCAGGGTCTTCAGGAAGGCGGCCTCCTCGGCGAGCGCGACGGTCTCGATGCGGCGCCGGTCGGTGAGGAGTTCGGGGTACTGCTCCCCCATGGTGGTGAGGACCACGTCGACCAGCTCGGCCACCACGGGTCCTTCGGCGCCCAGCAGCCGCATGTTGCGCACGGCGCGGCGCATGATGCGGCGCAGGACGTAGCCGCGGCCCTCGTTGCCGGGGGCGACGCCGTCGCCGATGAGCATGACGGAGGTGCGCATGTGGTCGGCGACCACGCGCAGCGCGACGTCGGACTGCTCGGCGGCGCCGTAGCGGACCCCGGTCAGCTCGCCGGCCTTGTCGATGACGACGCGCAGGGTGTCCGTCTCGTACATGTTGTGGACGTCCTGGAGGATCATCGCCAGGCGTTCCAGGCCGAGACCGGTGTCGATGTTCTGGGCGGGCAGGTCCCCGAGGATCGGGTAGTCCTTGCCCTCGCCCGGGCCGCGCTCGTACTGCATGAAGACCAGGTTCCAGATCTCCACGTAGCGCTCGTCGTTGACGGCCGGGCCGCCCTCGGGGCCGAACTCGGGGCCGCGGTCGTAGTTGATCTCGGAGCAGGGACCGCAGGGGCCGGGCACGCCCATGTCCCAGTAGTTGGTCTCCTTGCCCAGGCGCTGGACGCGCTCGGCGGGCACACCGACGACCTCGCGCCAGATCCGCTCGGCCTCGTCGTCGCCCTCGTAGACGGTGATCCACAGCCGCTCGGGGTCCAGGCCGTAGCCGCCGGACTCCACGGAGCCGGTGAGCAGCTCCCAGCCGAGGGTGATGGCGCCTTCCTTGAAGTAGTCGCCGAAGGAGAAGTTGCCGCACATCTGGAAGAACGTGCCGTGCCGGGTGGTCTTGCCGACCTCTTCGATGTCCGGGGTACGGACGCACTTCTGCACGCTGACGGCGCGCGGGTAGGGCGGGGTGACCTCGCCCAGGAAGTACGGCTTGAACGGCACCATGCCCGCGGGGACCAGCAGCAGCGTGGGGTCGTCCGCGATCAGCGACGCCGAGGGCACCACGGTGTGCCCGTGCTTCTCGAAGAAGCTCAGCCAGCGGCGGCGGATTTCAGCCGACTCCATCAGTGGTCCTCTTTTCGGGGGCGGTACGGGCCGGGGGTGACGGCCCGGGGTTCGGTCGGTAGCGGGGTGGCCCGCAGCGTGGTGGTCGTGGCCGGGGTGGCTTCTGCGGGGCCGCCGGGGTCGGTGGTGAGTCCGAGGGCCTCGCTCAGCTCGTCCTCCCTTTGTGCCATGCCGGAGCGCACATCGGAAGCGAATTCCCGTACCCGGTGCCCGGCGGCGGCGGCCTGGTCGGCGGCGCGCACGGCGAGGCTGTCGGGGGCGAGGGTGCGCAGCTTGCGCTGGATCCTGGTGGTGGCCCACACGCCGGCGGCGGCGCCGGTGGTGAACCAGAAGGCGCGGCGGAACATCAGCTCGGGCTCCTCAGTTCTTCCCGCCCCGGCGCGTCCGGGCGCGCGGGCCCGGCATCCGGCGGCCGGTGACGGTACGGCGCGGGGCGGGCGCCGGGGGCGCGGAGCGCCGGGTGAGCGCCTGGCGTACGCCGTAGCCGAAGGCGGCGACCTTCACCAGCGGGCCGCCGAAGGTGGTGGCCACGGTGGCGGACAGCGCGGAGGCGTTGGAGGTGACCTCCTGGACGTCGGTGGTGATGGTGTCCACCCGCTCCAGCTGGGTCTGCGCGGTGCGCACCGTGGCGGACGCCTCGCCGAGCAGCGGGACGGCCCGCTCGGTCACCTCCGTCACCAGACGGGTGGCCGCTCTGAGCGTCTGGGCCAGCCGTACCAGCACGACGGCCAGGAAGGAGACCAGGATCGCCCAGAAGACGGCCACCAGCAGGCCGGCCACTTCTCCACCGGTCACGCGCACCGCTTCCCTCGGGACTTCTTCCGACAGTTGGGGCCGCACACGCCGCTGACCATGACGGACGGCCGGGCGACTGCGGCGGGTTCCGACCCTATCGCGCCCGCGAGGCGCCCCTGTACCGCACGGGCCCGTGTGCTGCCAAGGGCACGGTGGAGATAATCGTTCAGGTTTGTACGTTCTGCTTACTTTCGAGTACGCTGCGTTGCTCATGCGAGGCATTGAGAGCACCGGACCATCGGCCGGGGACTCTTCCCGCCCCGGGCGCACGCCGGGGAACCTCCCGGTGGAGCTGACCACGTTCCACGGCCGGGACAGCGACCTGGACCGGTTACGGCAGTGCGTGAGCCGGTCCCGGCTGGTGACGGTGACGGGAACCGGTGGTGTCGGCAAGTCCCGGCTGGCGGTCCAGGGGGCGCGCCAGTTGCAGGAACGGTTCTGCGACGGTGTGTGGCTGGTCGACGCCGCCACCGTCCGCGACCCGCGGCTGCTGGAGCACAGCGTGGTGGCGGCGCTGCGGCTGGCCGACCACTCCGGGCGGGCGCCGCGCACCACCCTGCTCGAACAGCTCGCCCACCGCCGGCTGCTGCTGGTGCTCGACGGCTTCGAGCACCTGGTGGAGGAGTCCGCCCAGCTGGTGCGCGAACTGCTGGGCCGGCTGCCGGGGCTGCGGGTGCTGGCCACCGGCCGGCGGCCGCTGGGCATCGCCGGGGAACAGCTGTTCCCGCTCGCCCCGTTGGCGGCCGAGGACGCCGCCGGGCTGTTCACCGACCGGGCCGGTGCCGTCCACCCCGGCTTCGCGCTCACCCCGGACAACCGCGATCAGGTCGCGGACCTGTGCCGCCGCCTCGACGGCATCCCGCTGGCGCTCGAACTGGCCGCGGGCCGGCTGCGCACCCTCTCCCTCCCGCAGATGCTGGAGCGCCTCGACGACCGCTTCGCCCTGCTGACCGGCGGCACCCGGGACGCCCCGGCGCACCACCAGACGCTGCGGACGGCGGTGGGCTGGAGCCACGAGCTGTGTTCGCCGCGCGAACGGCTGCTGTGGGCACGGCTGTCGGTGTTCGCCGGGGCGTTCGACCTGGAGGCGGCGGAGTACGTGTGCTCGGGCCCCGAGCTGCCGGCCGACCAAGTGCTGGACGTGCTGGCCCAGTTGCTCGCGCAGTCGGTGGTGATCCGGGAGGACGCCCCCTCCGGCGTGCGCTACCGCATGCTGGACACCCTGCGCGCGTACGGCGCCTACTGGCTGGCGGCCACCGGCCAGACCCGCCGGCTGCGCGAGCGGCACCGCGACTGGTACACCGGCCTGGTCACCTGGTGCGAGCTGGAGTGGCTCTCACCGCGCCAGGAGGCGGTGGCGCTGCGGATCACGGACGAGTTCGCCAATCTGCGGGCGGCCCTGGAGTTCGCCGTGGACGAGGACGAGGACCCGCGGCACGGCCTGTACCTGGCGGGGACGCTGTGGTTCTGCTGGGTGGGCTGCGGGCGGATCCAGGAGGGCCGGCACTGGCTGGAGCGGGCCCTGGAGCGCGAGGCGTACGCACCGCCGCCCGGACCGGGCGGCCCGTCCGGGGACGGCGGGGTGCGGCTGCGCGCCCTGGGGCTGGCCGGCTACGCGGCGGTGCTCCAGGGGGACACCGTCGCGGCGCTGGCGGCGCTGCACGAGTGCCGGGAGGAGGCGGAGCGCACCGGGGACGACCGGGCCGCCGCGTACAGCCTGCTGCGCCTGGGTTCGCTGGCGCTGATCTCGGACGACGTACGGCGCGCAGAGGAGCTGCTGGCCAGCGGTCTCGCACGGTACGAGGAACTGGGTGAGCTGAACAGCCATGTGCTGGTCGGCCGGGTGGAGCTGGCGCTCGCGCTGGCCTTCGGGGGCGACCTGGCGCGCGCGGCGGAGCTGTGCGAGGCGGTGCGCCGGGAGTGTGTGGAGCACGGGGAGCTGTGGGCCCGCGCGTACGCGCTGTACGGGCTCGGGTTCATGGCCTGGTCCCGGGGGGACGCGGCGCGGGCCGGGGCGCTGCTGCGCGAGGGGCTGGCGATCAGCGCGGGCTTCCAGGACCTGGTGGCGACCGTGCTGACGCTGGAGCTGCTGGCGCGGCTCGCGGTGGACGAGGGCCGGGCGCGGGAGGCGGCGGTGCTCCAGGGGGCGGCGCAGCGGCTGTGGCCCTCGGTGGGGATGCCGCTGTTCGGCTCGCGGTACTTCAGCGGCCCGCACGGCGAGTGCGAGCGGCTGGCACGTGAGGCGCTCGGCGAGCCGGCGTATCTGGAGGCGCTGCGCGAGGGCGCGGCGCTGGATCCGGAGGCGGTGGTGGACCGGGCGCTGCGGCCCGGGGACGGCGGTCCCGCACCGGGGCGCAGACCGTCGGCGGATCCGTCGTCCGCCGGGGACGGGACGAGCCCGCGGCCGTACCCCTACCCGGTTAGGGGGGTGGGGGTATACGGCCGCGGGCTCGCGAGCTGAGCCCGCTCCGGCGG
>NZ_JBHWJL010000144.1:0-12341 GCF_042731495.1 Streptomyces sp. NPDC059853 | reverse complement strand
ACCCCGGACCGTGGAGGTCCCGGGTGCCGCCCCTGTCGCTGTGGCGGGCCGATCCGGCGGGGATCAGAAGTCCATGCCGCCCATGCCACCGGTCGGGTCGCCGGCCGGGGCCGCCGCCTTCTCCGGCTTGTCCGCGATGACGGCCTCGGTGGTGAGGAAGAGCGCCGCGATGGAGGCGGCGTTCTGCAGCGCGGAACGGGTGACCTTGGTCGGGTCGGGGATCCCGGCGGCCAGCAGGTCGACGTACTCGCCGGTCGCGGCGTTCAGGCCGTGGCCCTGCGGGAGGTTGCGGACCTTCTCGACCACGACGCCGCCCTCAAGGCCGGCGTTGACCGCGATCTGCTTCAGCGGGGCCTCCAGGGCGAGCTTGACGGCGGCCGCACCGGTCGCCTCGTCACCCTCCAGGTCCAGCTTGTCCAGCGCGGAGGCGGCCTGGAGCAGGGCCACGCCACCACCGGCGACGATGCCCTCCTCGACGGCGGCCTTGGCGTTGCGCACCGCGTCCTCGATGCGGTGCTTGCGCTCCTTCAGCTCGACCTCGGTGGCGGCACCGGCCTTGATGACGGCCACGCCGCCGGCCAGCTTCGCCAGGCGCTCCTGGAGCTTCTCGCGGTCGTAGTCCGAGTCGGAGTTCTCGATCTCGGCGCGGATCTGGTTGACCCGGCCCTGGACCTGGTCGCTGTCGCCGGCACCGTCGACGATGGTGGTCTCGTCCTTGGTGATGACGACCTTGCGGGCGCGGCCGAGCAGGTCGAGGCCCGCGTTCTCCAGCTTGAGGCCGACCTCCTCGGAGATGACCTGGCCACCGGTGAGGATGGCGATGTCGGTCAGCATGGCCTTGCGACGGTCACCGAAGCCGGGCGCCTTGACGGCGACGGACTTGAAGGTGCCGCGGATCTTGTTGACGACCAGCGTGGACAGGGCCTCGCCCTCGACGTCCTCGGCGATGATCAGCAGCGGCTTGCCGGCCTGCATGACCTTCTCCAGCAGCGGAAGGAGGTCCTTCACGTTGCTGACCTTGGAGTTGACGATGAGGATGTAGGGGTCCTCCAGCTCGGCCTCCATCCGCTCCATGTCGGTCGCGAAGTAGGCGGAGATGTAGCCCTTGTCGAAGCGCATGCCCTCGGTGAGCTCCAGCTCAAGACCGAAGGTCTGCGACTCCTCGACGGTGATGACGCCTTCCTTGCCGACCTTGTCCATGGCCTCGGCGATCAGCTCGCCGATCTGGATGTCGCCGGCGGAGATGGAGGCGGTGGAGGCGATCTGCTCCTTGGTCTCGACCTCCTTGGCCTGGCCGAGCAGCGCCTCGGAGACCTTCTCGACGGCCGCCTCGATGCCCCGCTTCAGGGCCATCGGGTTGGCGCCGGCCGCGACGTTGCGCAGACCCTCACGGACCAGGGCCTGAGCCAGCACGGTGGCGGTGGTCGTACCGTCACCCGCGACGTCGTCGGTCTTCTTGGCGACCTCCTTGACCAGCTCGGCGCCGATCTTCTCGTAGGAGTCCTCCAGCTCGATCTCCTTGGCGATGGAGACACCGTCGTTCGTGATCGTGGGGGCGCCCCACTTCTTCTCCAGAACGACGTTGCGGCCCTTGGGACCGAGCGTGACCTTGACGGCGTCGGCGAGCTGGTTCATCCCGCGCTCAAGGCCGCGCCGCGCCTCCTCGTTGAACGCGATGATCTTGGCCATGTGAAGGGGTCCTCCCATATGACGGGGTGGATGCTCCAGGACCGCGCCGGCGCCCGCGACGGACGGCCGTACCCCGGGCGGTTCCTTGCCCCGCCTGGCCCACGACCTCACCGAACCGGTCTCTGCTGTCACTCTCACCCTCAGAGTGCTAACCCATGATTAGCACTCTCCCCCCGAGAGTGCAAGCGCCTTCGCGTTGTCGCAGGTGGCGGCGGGGCGCACATGCCAGGGCCCGCACCCCTGCGCTGGTGTGCGCTGGGTGCGGGCCCCGGGTCGCTCGGCTGCGGTGGTAGTACGGTCGGCGGTTCAGGCGGTCACCCGGACCATGTCGGCCTGAGGACCCTTCTGTCCCTGCGAGATCTCGAACTCGACCCGCTGCCCCTCTTCCAGAGTGCGGTAGCCGTCCATCTGAATCGCGCTGTAGTGGACGAACACGTCCGCACCACCGTCTACCGCGATGAAGCCGTATCCCTTCTCCGCGTTGAACCACTTGACGGTGCCCTGAGCCATTCCAAACTCCCCATGTTGCTGGCCCTTTCACGAGGCCGCACTTCGCGGACCCGGGTCAGACCGGAACGCGTCGACCGCCGCTGAATGTATCTGGACGGAAGCCCTCTGCAACAGGCCATTGAGGAGAGAATTCTTGGAGCCCCCAAACGGGCAAATTACGCAAAGCAGAAGAAAGACGAATATTTCCTTCGCGCCTTATCGCGCCAATCCGGCAATTGGTGCAGCGAATTTCCGCGCGTTTCCGTCGAGAACTGTCGTGAATTCATAGGCGACTGACATCGGCTGGGCCGCGGGGGCCGGCGACGCGCGCGAGCCCACTCTATCGCCCCGGAAACGCCCAACCGCCCCGAAGCGGGCAGCTCCGGGGCGGTTGTTGAAGATGTGATCAAACGTAGACGTGGCGCGCTCAGCAGCCGCCCGCCACCGCCGGGATGATGGAGATCCCGGCGCCGTCCGGCGTGGGAGTGTCCAGGCCCTCGGCGAACCGCACGTCGTCGTCGTTGACGTAGACGTTCACGAAACGGCGCAGCTTGCCCGCGTCGTCCAGCACCCGGGCGGAGATCCCCTGGTGGTTCTTCTCCAGATCGGCGAGAACGTCGCGCAGCGTACCGCCGTCGGCGGAAACCTCCGCCTGGCCGCCGGTGTAGGTGCGCAGGATGGTCGGGATTCGGACAGTCACGCTCATGCGAGGCCAGCCTCTCGGAAAGCGTCCAGATTCGGACGGATGATGGCGGTGGGACCGGTGGTCCCGGCCACCGCGTCCAGGGTCTTGAGGCCGTCGCCGGTGTTCAGTACGACCGTCGTCAGCTCCGGGTCGAGTTGCCCGGTCTCGATCAGCTTGCGGGTCACGCCCACGGTCACCCCGCCCGCCGTCTCGGCGAAGATGCCCTCGGTGCGGGCCAGCAGCTTGATGGCGTCCACGATCTGCGGGTCGGTGACGTCCTCCACCGCCCCGCCGGTGCGGCGGGCGATGTCCAGGACGTAAGGACCGTCCGCCGGGTTGCCGATCGCCAGCGACTTGGCGATGGTGTCCGGCTTCACCGGGCGCACCACGTCGTGCCCGGCCTTGTAGGCCCGGCTGACCGGGGAGCAGCCCTCGGCCTGGGCACCGAAGATCTTGTAGGGCTTGTCCTCGACCAGGCCGGTCGCGATCAGCTCCTTGATCCCCTTGTCGATCTTGGTGAGCTGGGAGCCGGAGGCGATCGGGACCACCAGCTGGTCGGGCAGCCGCCAGCCCAATTGCTCGGCGATCTCGAAGGCCAGGGTCTTGGAGCCCTCGGCGTAGTAGGGGCGGAGGTTGACGTTGACGAAGCCCCAGCCCTCGCCGGCCGGGTCACCGATCAGCTCGCTGCAGAAACGGTTCACGTCGTCGTAGGTGCCCTCGATGCCCACCAGCTCGCCGCCGTAGACGGCGGCCATCACGACCTTGCCCTGCTCCAGGTCGTGCGGGATGAACACACACGAGCGCAGGCCCGCCCGCGCGGCGGCGGCGCCGACCGCGCCCGCCAGGTTGCCGGTCGAGGAACAGGAGAGCGTGGTGAAGCCGAAGGCGCGGGCGGCCTCCACCGCGTTGGCGACCACCCGGTCCTTGAAGGAGTGGGTGGGGTTGCCGGAGTCGTCCTTCACGTACAGCTCGCCGCCGTGCCCGAGCGCCGCGGCCAGCCGGTCGGCCCGGACCAGCGGGGTGCCGCCGGGGTGCAGGTTGGGCTTGGACGCGACATCGGCCGGCACCGGCAGCAGCGGGGCGTAGCGCCAGATGCTGTGCGGCCCGGCCTCGATGGCGCTCCGTAGCGCTCCGGGGTCACCGGTGGGCAGATCGTACGCGATTTCGAGTGGGCCGAAACACGCCTCACAGGCGAAGATCGGGCTGAGCGGGAACCGCTCACCGCACTCCCGGCAGGAGAGCGCCACGGCGGGCCCGAGATCGACGGGGGCTCCGGGGGATCCCGGGGCGGCGGAGGTGCGGGGGGCGCCGTCGGGCGCGGGGGTGTGCGAGGTCAGCACAGGCATGACTACGAGGCCCTTCTCCTCATCTTCCCCGTGACGGCTTTCGCCACAGGACGGAATTGGCACCTTCCCCACCGGGAGCCTCGCGTCCTTACGAGACCGGCGGAAGGGTTGCCGGGGCTTCAACGGGCCGTTCCCTCTGCCCCTCTGGATGAGCTGTATTCGATTGGCTGCGCAGCGTCCCCGATATGCGGAGGACACCTGCGCTGTCCGAGACTGTAACGGACGCCCCGGACAATGGCTCGGGCCGTCCGATCCGCGAGACGAACAGGAGACAGACATATTCTCGCCCGAACTGGGCACCTCCGATGAGGGCCAGATACGGCCATTGATGACATGCCCGACAGAACCGACTGACGTGATCTACCTGACCTACCCGACTTATGTGGTCGAAGCGAACAGGAGCGACATTCGTGCTGGAAGAGGCTGAGGAGTGGCTGACCCGCCGGTCCTGGACTGCCGCTGACCGCTCGCTGCGACGGCTGCTGGACGCGAAGGCGTCGGCCGGCCCTGCGGGCAGCGTCAGTGTCGTGCTTCCCGCGCTGAACGAGGAAGCGACCGTCGGCACCATCGTGGAAGCGCTCCGGCGCGACCTGATGGAGACCGTGCCACTGATCGACGAGCTGATGGTGGTGGACTCCGGGTCCACCGACCGCACCGGGGAAGTCGCCGCGGCGGCCGGTGCCAAGGTCGTCCACCGCGACGAGATCATCCCGCGCATGCCCACCGTCCCCGGCAAGGGGGAGGTGCTGTGGCGCTCCCTCATGGCCACCAGCGGCGAGATCATCTGTTTCGTCGACGCCGATCTGCGGGAGTTCGACTCCCGCTTCGTCTCCGGCATCCTCGGGCCGCTGCTCACCGAGCCCGATGTGCACCTGGTCAAGGCCATGTACGACCGCCCGCTCGGCGACGCCCCCTCAGGAGCCCACCAGGGCGGCCGGGTCACCGAGTTGGTGGCCCGCCCGCTGCTCAACCTGCACTGGCCGCAGCTGGCCGGCGTCGTCCAGCCGCTGGGCGGCGAGTACGCGGCGCGCCGCTCCCTGCTGGAACAGCTGCCCTTCCCGGTCGGCTACGGCGTCGAACTCGGCCTGCTCATCGACACCCTGCACCTCGCCGGGCTCGACGCGGTCGGCCAGGTCGACGTCGGGGTGCGCAAACACCGCCACCAGGACGGCCAGGCCCTGGGCCGGATGGCGGCGGCCATCATGCGCACCGCCCAGAGCCGGCTCCCGGGCCACGGCCCGGTCCCGGTGCAGCAGGGCATGATGCAGTTCGAGCGCCTGGCGGAAGGCGGTTTCGCGCCGCTGACGCACACCATCCACACCGAGGAACGGCCGCCGATGGCCACCGTCCCGGAGTACGCCGCCCGCCAGGCGGCCTGATCCGGGCGGACGGACGGCGCCCCCCCGCACGGACACGCCGAGGGTGACCGGAGGCACGTTTGTGTGGGGGGCTTCCTGGCTAGGGTCGGATCATGGGCGTTGCAGCAGACTCCGAGACACCCCCGGTCCTGGTCGCGTCCAACCGCGGCCCCGTCAGCTACTCGCTTGGCGAGGACGGCACGCTGACCGCGCGGCGCGGCGGCGGCGGCATGGTCTCCGGGCTCTCCGCCCTCGGCGACGCCGCCGGCACCTGGGTGTGCGCGGCGCTCGGTCCCGGCGACCGCGAGGCCGTCTCCCGGGCCGGCGGCGCGACCCTGGACCCCGCCGACACCGACGGCCGGCCGGTGCGCATGCTGGACATCCCCCCGGACGTCTTCGACGCCGCCTACAACGGCATCGCCAACTCCGTCCTGTGGTTCGTCCACCACCTGCTGTACCAGACCCCGCTGGAGCCGGTGTACGACGCGGAGTTCGAGCGCCAGTGGGCCGGCTACACCACGTACAACACCGCCTTCGCCGACGCGCTCGCCGCCGAGGCGGAACCGGGGGCCGAGGTCCTGGTCCAGGACTACCACCTCTCCCTCGTCCCCGCCCTGCTGCGCGAACGCCGCCCCGATCTGCGGATCGGGCACTTCTCCCACACCCCCTGGGCACCGCCGGACCTCTACCGGGTCCTGCCCGACGCCGTCGCCCGGCAGGTGCTGCGCGGCATCCTCGGCGCCGACCGCGCCGGGTTCCTGACCCGGCGCTGGGCGGGTGCCTTCGCCGACTGCTGCGCCGACCTGCTGGGCGCCGAGGTCCGCGAGACCGCGCCCGGCGGCCCCGACGCCTTCACCGTGACGTTCGAGGGCCGCACCACCCGGCTCGGGGTGCACGGGCTGGGCGCCGACGGCGCGTTCCTGCGCGAGCGCGCCCACCGGCCCGATGTGGACGAGCGGCTGGCCGCCCTGCGCGAGCAGGTGGGCGAGCGGGCGACCGTGGTGCGGGTGGACCGCACCGAGCTGTCCAAGAACATCGTGCGCGGCCTGCTCGCCTACCGCCGGCTGCTCACCGACCGTCCCGAGTGGCGGGGCCGGGTGGTGCACGTGGCGTTCGCCTACCCCTCCCGGCAGGACCTGGCCGTCTACCGGGACTACACGGCCGAGGTGTCCCGGGTCGCCGAGGCCATCAACGCCGAGTTCGGGCAGGACGACTGGACGCCGGTGGTGCTGCACGTCAAGGACGACTTCGCCCGCTCGCTCGCCGCCTACCGGATGGCGGACGTGGCGCTGGTCAACCCGATCCGGGACGGCATGAACCTGGTCGCCAAGGAGATCCCGCTGATCTCCGAGCGGGACTGTGCCCTGGTGCTGTCCCGCGAGGCGGGCGCCGCCGCCGAACTCGGCGACGACGCCCTGCTGGTCAACCCGTACGACATCGCCGGCACGGCCGAGGCCCTGCACCGCGCGCTGACCATGGACGCGGACGAGCGGCGGGTGCGCGCCGCACGGCTGGCGAAGGCCGCCACCGCGCTCACCCCCCGCGACTGGTTCCTCGCCCAGGTCGAGGCCCTGCGCACGGCCTGACCCGCGCCGGGGGGTCAGCCGCACACCGCCCGGTTCACCAGGTCGAGGCCCGCCCGGAACTGGGCCTCGGCCTTCTCCCGGTCGTCCAGCCACAGGGTGAACTCGGCCACCGCCGCCGAGTGGCGGCCGTCCGCGCTCACCCCGGCCTCCGAGACGGTGCCGAACGAGGTGCCGCCGTGGAACCACAGCCCGCCGTCCGCGCAGCGGGCGGGGTCGGCGCCCTCCACCGGCCGCCACGCGATGCCCAGCCCGTACCCGGCGCCCGGCGCGAACTCCTCGGCGGGCACGGTGTCCTTCATCGCCTCCAGCGTCGCCGGCTCCAGCAGCTCACCGCCGAGCAGCGCCCGCAGGAAGGTGTTCATGTCGGCGGTGGTGCTGATGATGGCCCCGTCCGCCCCGGCGTCCGCCAGGACCGAGGTGTCCGTCAGCTCCTCCCTCCCCGGGAACTGCATGTACCCGGTGGCCGTGGGCTGCGGGACGTACGCGCCGCTGCCCGGGGTGAGCGTGTGCCGCAGCCCCAGCGGCTCGATGATCCGCTCGTGCACCTCCTGCTCCCACGGGTGCCCGGTCAGCTTCTCGATGATCATTCCGGCCAGGACGTAGTTGGTGTTGGAGTACGACCACCGGGTCTCGCCCCGCGGATCGTCCGCGTCCGGCAGCCAGCCGGGGGCCTCGGTCATGGCGAGGGCCACCTTCTCCTCGGCGGTGGAGATCGCGAACCGGGTCTCGCGGTAGTTCTCCGGGGTGAGCGCCTCCGGATCGGAGAGGAAGAGGATGTCCGTGTAGTTGGCGAGACCGCTGGTGTGCCGCAGCAGATCGGTGACGGTGATCCGGGCGCCGTCGTTGCCGTTGCCGGTGACGACGCCGGGCAGCAGTTCCTCCACCGTGTCGTCCAGCGCCAGCTTGCCCTCCTGCACCAGCTGGAGGGTCACCACGGAGACGAAGGTCTTGGTGTCCGAGCCGATCCGGTAGTACGCGTTCCCGGGCACCTCGCCCCGCCGCTCCAGATCGTCCACGCCGGCCCGCGCCGTCCGCCGCGCCCCGGCCGCGTCCACCGACGCGGCCGTGACGCCGGTGGCCCCGGCGGTCACCACCGCCTCGGTGTCCCGCTGGAGCTGGCGCGCGAACCGGTCGCCGTGCCCCGCGCCGTGCTGCTCGGCGGCCCCGGCCGCCGCGCCGCCGCCCGGTGCCAGCAGGGCGACGGCGGCGATCGTGCCGAGGCCGGTGACGGCCAGCCCGGCGCGGGTCCACACCGTCCGCCGCGACCGCCCGCCGCCGCTCCCGCCGTTGCGCACCGCATCCATCATCCGACTCCGTTCTGTCAGCATCGTTGCACCCGACGTTACCGAGCGTCACTGACACTCCACGAGCCGGAGGGCCCCCGGAACCGGGGTGGGGCTGCCCCCACCCCCTCCGGTGGAGCCGGCCGGACGTCAGCCGAGCGCCGCGGCCAGGGCGGACAGCAGGCCCGCGACCCCGGCCGGTCCGTCCACCGTCACATCGGTGACCGCCGCGAGTTCGGCCACCTCCGTGCTGCCGCTGCACACCCGCAGCCCCGGCACCCCGGCCTCGCGCAGCTTCGCCACCGCGTCGAACGCCGCCAGATCGCCGAGGTCGTCGCCCCCGTACAGCACCGCCGAGGCGTCCGTCTCCCGGGCCAGCGCGGTCAGCGCCGCGCCCTTGTCGGTGCCGGGCGGGCGCACCTCCAGGACGAACCGGCCCGGCTCCAGCGCCAGTCCCAGCCGGGCCGCCAGCTCGGCCAGCGGCGCGCGCAGCGCGGCGAAGACCCCCGCCGGGTCCGGGGCGGTACGGGTGTGCACCGCCAGCGCGTTGCCCTTGTCCTCCAGCAGCACCCCGGGGCCCGACCGCTCCACCAGGGCCGCCAGTTCGGCGCGGGCCACCACGATGCCCGGGTGCGGCGGCGGGCGGTGCAGGCGGCCGGTCGCCGCGTCCCAGCGCTCCGCGCCGTAGGCGCCCAGCACGGTGAGCCCGGCCAGCTCCGGGTGGCCGGCGAAACCGCCGAGCCGCACCGCCACCTCGGCCGGGCGGCCGGTGATGATCGCCAGCACCCCGACCCGGGGGGCGAGCCCGGCCAGCGCGGGCAGCGCGTCCTGGTGCGCGTACGCCCGCGCCGGGTCGTCCACGATCGGCGCCAGCGTGCCGTCGAAGTCCAGCGCCACCAGCGCGCGTTCCGGGCGGGCGAGCAGCGCCGCGAGCCCGTCGCGGCCCGCCTCGGTCACCGGCTCGGGAAGGGACGGAGAGGAAGGGGAGGAGGGGGAGGAAGGTACGGGAGGAGTGCCCATGCCCGGACCCTACCCAGCGGGCGCCGTCATCCGCGCCGTCATCTGCGGTCGCGCCGCTGCTCGCGCCGCCGCCGCAGCAGGTTGACCGTCACCGGGTCGTGCGCCAGCGCCCGCTCGTCGTCCAGCAGCGCGTTGAGCAGCTGGAAGTACCGGGTCGGCGAGATGCCCAGCCGTTCGCGGATGGTCCGGTCCCGCGCGCCGGTGTCCGACCAGCCCTGCCGTGCGACGGCCAGCACCGCCAGCTCGCGCTCGGACAGCTCCGGCTCCGTACCCCGCTCACCACTCACCCGGGCATTTTATGCCCTTACGGACAGCCCGCCCGCGGCCCCTCCCCCGCTACTCCTGCGGCCCGAGCGCCTCCAGGTCGGCCGCCTCCGCCTGCTCCTGGAGGTCGGCGAGGATGCCCGGCACATTGCTCCCGGGCTCCACGGTGGCCCCGATGCCCTGCGCCACCAGCGTGGACACCCGGCCCCAGGACACCTTGCCCACCGGGAAGAACGTCGCGGTCGGCAGCGACTCCAGGAACGGCGTCAGCCGCACGGCGGCGTCCCCCTCCTCCGCGTCCTGCATCTCCTGCGAGGCGGGGGTCGTCACCGGCAGCAGCTCCCAGCGCTCCGCGAAGGAGTTGACGTTCTCGGAGGTGAAGACGTACTTGAGGAACGTGCCGATCGCGTCCCGGTGCCCCCGCTCGTTGAACGCCATCAGCCACGACGCCTCCCCGAGGGTGGTGGTGGACGGCGCGGCCACGCCCGGCAGTTCCGCGATCCCCCACGCCACCTGCCCCCGGTCGGCCTGCCGCATCAGCACCGGGTCGGCGAACAGCATGCCCACCGTGCCGGAGGCGAAGTCCGCGTACGCCTGGGCGCGGGTGGTGGAACCCGGCGGCCGCTCGCCGGTCAGCCCCGGGCCGACCAGCTCGTCCCGGAGCCAGTTGAACGTCGAGGCGTTCATCGGCGAGTTGATCGTGTAGCCGCCGGTGTTGTCGGTCAGCCCGCCCCCGCCGCTGACCATCCACATCAGCGCCTCGCCCGCCGCGTCGTCGTGCCCCAGCGGCAGCGCGAACGGCGTGGGAACGCCCGCGGTGCGCAGCGCCGTGGCCGCCTCCAGCAGTTCCTCCCAGGTCTCCGGCGGCGCCTTCGGGTCCAGACCGGCGTCCTCGAACAGGTCCGTGTTGTAGAAGAGCCGCCCGATACGCGCCGCGAACGGCATGCCGTACTGCACCCGGCGCATCTCGCCCGCGATCGCCAGCGACGGAACGAAGTCGGCGAGCTGGGATATCGGCAGCAGTTCCTCCGCCCGGTACAGCTGACCGGCCGCCGCGAAGTCCGCGAAGGCGCCGAGCTGGGCGATGTCGGGGGCGTTCCCCTCCGCGACCAGGCGCGCGACCTCGGCATTGGCGTCCTGCCAGCGCAGCGTGGTCACATCGATGATGATCTCGGGGTGTTCCAGCCGGAAATCCGCGACCAGTTCGTTCCAGTAGCGCTGGGTACTGCCGGTGTCGGACGCGTCCCCGTATTCGGCGGCCACCAGTTTCAGCACCGTCTCCGAACTCCCGGAGTCCTCGCTCCCGCACGCGGTCGCGGAAAGGCCGACGGCCCCGGTCAGGCCGGCCGCCATTCCCAAGAACTTCCGACGTCGCACCTTCACTACCCCTTTGTCCAGAAAAGCATTTCTGCCCCGAAGTACCGTGCGGCGCAGCAGCCCCGCGCGACCCTCAGAGTCTGCCTTGCGGGGCCGTGATCACGACCGTGACCATCGGTATCGCTTTCACAACAGCTAGCGGTCCGTGGAGGTTTGACGGGCACATAATTCGGGGAACGGGGACGGACCGGTCAACTCCCCGCCGACCGGCACAGATCGAGTACGGCCGGGTCCAGCATCTCGCTCCCCAGCTCGCACGCCTGGGCGAAGGAGGACGGTACGCGGCCCACGGCGTCCACCTCGTCCGGGAGTCCGGGCACCGCACCGGCCCCCGGCCGCGGCGCGGTCTCCGCCCGCGCGTCCCCCGCCGGCCCCTCCTCCGGGTCCGGGTCCGCGTCTCCGCCGCCCGGGGACGGGGCGGGCTCGGGCACCGGCCGCGGCTGCGGCTCCCCCATCGGCGCGGGCTCCCGGCCGGCGGCCGGCTCCGCCGCGCCCGCCTCCACCGCGTCCCCGTCCGCCGCGTCCTCGCCGTCCTCCCGCGGCCCGCAGGACGCCGGGCGTTCGGCCGCGGGTCCCGCGCACACGTCGCCGCCCGCCGGATGCACCGACACACACCCCGCACTCGCCAGACCGGCCAGACACCCCAGCAGTACCGCCACGCTCCGTCGCATCGTCATGCCCTCCCAACGCCCCGCCCCGGCGGGACCGGACGGCTGCCGGGCCCCGGATCACCCTGCGGGAGCAACCGGTTCGCCCCCAGGAGGGAAACAGGTGGACTAGACCTGTTGGCCCCGCCGGGTGAGACTGTGCCGGTGACCACTGATCACGACGACGGCTACGTCCTCGCCCTCGACATCGGCGGCACCGGTCTCAAAGGCGCCCTCATCGGCACCGACCGCCGCCGGCCCCGCCACGAGGCACGCCGCCCCACGCGGCGCGACGCCGGCCCGGACGCGGTCGTCGAGGGCGTCCTCGGCTTCGCCCGCGAGCTGTACGACACCGGCCGCGACCGCTGGGGCGCGCCGCCGCTCGCCGCCGGGGTCGTCCTCCCGGGCATCGTCGACGAGACCACCGGCACCGCCGTGTACGCCGCCAACCTCGACTGGCGCGACCTGCCGCTGCGCCGGCTGCTCCGCGACGCCCTGGACGGCCTCGACGTCCGGCTCGGCCACGACGTCCGCACCGCGGGACTCGCCGAGGCCCGCCTCGGCGCGGCGGCCGGGGCCGGGACCTGTCTCTTATAC
>NZ_JBHWJL010000143.1:0-12360 GCF_042731495.1 Streptomyces sp. NPDC059853 | reverse complement strand
GGGTGACACAGTTCCAGAACGCGAACCGGCTGTCGGCCCACCGCACGGCCAGCCCGGGCAGATCCCGCACATCCGCCCCGGGATCCCGGTCGAGGACCATCGCCCGCCACACCAGGGCCAGTTGCGCCACCGACTCGACCGAATCCGACAGATCAGCCACCGTCACCCCGCACCGATCGACCAGCACCGCAGGACCGAACCCACCGATCGTGCCACACCACGCCCCGCCCGGGGCCGGTTCAGCGCGGTGGCGGCCCCGCCGGATCCTGGCGCCCCAGCCGGTCGCCCAGCTGGTCCACCGTCAGCCGCTCCCGCGCCACCGCGTCCGTGCGGTAGGCGATCCGCGCCACCACATGGCCCAGCACCGGCGCGGTCACCAGCATGAACACCCCGATCAGCAGCAGCGGCGGCGCACTGGGCCCGCCCTCGTGCACCGCCGCGCCCACCAGCACCAGCAGCAGCCCGAGCGTCTGCGCCTTGGACGCCGCGTGCAGCCGCGACACGGTGTCCGCGAACCGCAGCATGCCCACCCCCGCCAGCAGCGAGAACAGCGCACCGCCCAGCATCAGGACCACCCCCACCACATCCCGGACCCCGCTCATCGCATGTCCTCCCGCCGCTCGACCAGCCGCGCCGCCGCGATCGTCCCGATGAACCCGAGCAGGGCCAGCACCACCAGCACATGGCCGCTGATGCCGTCCGAACGGATCACCGTGCCCACCACCGTCCCGGAGATGATCAGCGTCACCAGGGTGTCCAGCGCCACGATCCGGTCCAGCGCCGCGGGACCGCGCACCAGACGCACCGTCACCAGCAGTGCCGCGGCACACAGCAGCCCGAGCGCGATGGAGACCATCACCGTCATGCCGAACCCTCCTTCTCCGCCGTCCGGGACAGCGCCAGCAGCCGGCGCTCGATACGGGCCACCGCAGCCCGGCGCTTCTCCGCGTCCGCCGCACCCCGCAGGGGCAGCGCGTGCACGTACAGCAGCCGCCGCTCGCGGTCGATCTCCAGCACCAGGGACCCCGGAGCCACCAGCGTCAGCAGCGCGACCGTCGCGATCTGCGCGTCACTGCGGGACCGCAGCTCCACCTCCACGATCCCGGACCGGGTCGCGGGCCCGCTGCGCACCGCCTCACGGGCGACCACCACCGAGGAGGCCACCAGGTCCGCCAGCAGATAGCCGATCAGCGCCGGCAACTGCACCAGCCCCCGCAGCCTGGGCGGCCTCCGCCGCCGGGCCGCGGCACGCGGCGGCAGCCCGAACGCGATCTGGGTGCCCGCCGCCACCACCGCCCCCGCGATCAGGGTCGGCACCGTGAACGTCCCCCACAGCACCGCCCACAGCAGCGTCAGCCACAGCAGCGGCGGCACATACCGCCACGGCCGCCGCCGCACACTGCCCCGGCCCGCGGGCGCGGCCGGTCCTGGCTCCCGTACGTCGCCGGGGTCCGCTCTCATCCGGCACCACCTCCCAGTACCGCCTCGCGGTAGCCGTCCGGATCCACCAGATCCCGGGCCGCCGCCTCACTGATCTCGCCCAGCAGCCCGGCGCCCACCGCGATCGCCACGCCCAGGCCCACGATGCCCACCGTCGAGGCCAGCATCAGCACATTGCCCGCCTCCCGGCGCGGCGCCGGCCGGTCCGGACCCGCCGAGAACACCGCCCGCCACACCCGGGTCATCGCGTACAGCGTCAGCAGACTCGTCACCAGCGCTGCCGCGATCAGTACCGTCACCGGCCAGCCGCTGCGCTCGCCGCCCGCCTGGAGCAGCACGAACTTCGCCACGAAACCGGAGGTCGGCGGGATGCCCGCCAGCGCCAGCGCGGGCAGCATGAACAGCCCCGCCACCACCGGTGGCGGCGGCGCGCGGTGGGTGAGCGAGGCCAGCGAGGCCGTCCCCGACAGCCGCACCACGATCCCCGACACCAGGAAGAGACCGGCCTGCACCACGATGTGATGCGCCGTGTACAGCACGGTGCCGGTCAGCCCGGCCTCGTCGAAGAGCGCGAGCCCGAACAGCATGAAACCGATGTGACTGACCAGCACGAACGACAGGAGACGGTTCAGATCGTCCTGCGCGATCGCGCCCAGCACCCCGGTCAGCAGGGTCAGCACCGCGACGATCGTCAGCAGCAGCCACACCTCGTCCCGGGGGAAGATCAGCGTCTGGGTGCGCACTATCGCGTACACCCCGACCTTCGTCAGCAGCGCCGCGAAGATCGCCGTAATCGGGGTCGGCGCGGTCGGATAACTGTCCGGCAGCCAGAAATGCAGCGGCACCATGGCCGCCTTGATGCCGAACACCACCAGCAGCAGCACACTCAGCATGGCCGCCACCCCGTCCGGCGCCTGCGTCATCCGCAGACTGAGGTCGGCCATGTTGACCGTCCCGGTGGCCGCGTAGCACAAGGCGATCGCCGTCAGGAACAGCAGCGAGGAGGTGAGGCTGGTGATGGTGTACGTCATCCCCGCCCGGATCCGCCCCGAGCCCACCCCCAGACTCAGCAGCACATACGAGGCGGTCAGCATCATCTCGAACGCCACGAACAGGTTGAACAGGTCGCCCGCCAGGAACGCCATCCCCACGCCCGCCGTCAGCAGCAGATACGCCGGGTGGAACGCCACCGGGGAGGACTCCCCGAAGTCGGCGTTGCCCTGGCCGATCGCGAACACCAGCACCGCGAGCGCCACCGCCAGCGACACCGTCAGCAGCAGGGCGGACAGCCGGTCGGCGACCAGCGCGATGCCCAGCGGCGCCGGCCAGCCGCCCATCGACGCGGCCTGCGGCCCGTCCCGCTGCGCCAGCACCAGCAGCACCACCGCGTCGGTGAGCGTCAGCGTCAGCACACTGACCCCCAGCACCTGCTGGGTGATGCGACTGCCGGACAGGGCGAAGGACAGCGCGGCCACCAGCACGGGCAGCAGCACCGGCGCCACCAGCAGCCAGGCCGTCATCGGCCCTCCCTCCGGTCGGCGGGCAGATCCGACTCGGCGGCGGCCCGCTCCTCGGCCCGGTCGTGCACCGTGCCGATCCTGCGGTCCTCCACGTCGTCACGCACCTCGTCGTGCCCGTCCAGCTGCCACGCCCGGTGCACCATGGCCAGCAGCAGCGTGGTGATGCCGAAGGTGATCACGATCGCGGTCAGCGCCATCGCCTGCGGCAGCGGATCCGCCAGCCGCTCGTCCGGCCCCTCGCTCCCCGCCACCGGCGGCGAGGCCGGCGCGCCGCCGGTCAGCATCAGCAGCAGGTTCGCCGCGTGCCCCAGCACGATGACCCCCAGCAGGATCCGCATCAGCGAGCGGTCGAGCAGCAGGAAGAACCCGGTCGCGTAGAGACCACCCACCACGGTGGCCATCACCAGATCGAGCGTCGTCATGTCACGGCCTTTCTCCTGGCGGGACCCCCGTAGGGCGCCAGGGTGTCGCCGGCGTCACGCACCCGGTCCAGCGCGTAGAGCAGCTTCAGGCACACGCCCAGGACCAGCAGATACACACCGAGGTCGAAGAACACATTGGTCGCCAGATGCAGCGAGCCCAGCACCGGCACGTCCCAGTACCACTGGGCGCTGGACAGCGGCGTCCCGCCGGCGGCCAGCGGCGCCAGCGCCGTCACCGCCGCCAGCACCAGACCCGCACCGGCCACCGAGCGCGGCGTGACCGGCAGCGGGAACGCCGCCTCCGCCGACCGCCCCGCCAGATACCGCAGCACGAACGCCTGACCGGCCACCAGCCCGCCCGCGAACCCGCCGCCCGGCCGGCTGTGCCCCGCGAACAGCAGATACACCGACAGCACCAGAACGGCCGGGAACAGCATCCGCACCACCAGCTCCAGCAGCAGCGAACGCTCCCGGCGCGGCACGTCCAGCGCCTCCGGCAGCCACATCTCGCGCGGCACGTCCCAGCGCGCCTCGCCGAACCGTTCGGCCGCCCGGCTGCGCCCGCCCGGGCGCCGCCGCCGGCCCGCCGGCCGCCCGCGCCCCTCCCCGCGCCGCCCCAGCAGCGCGGCGGCACCGATCACCGTCACCAGCAGCACGCTGATCTCGCCCAGGGTGTCCAGCGCGCGGAAGTCGACCAGCAGGGCGTTCACCGCGTTGTACGCGCCGGTCTCCGGGGCGCGCTCGATGATCTCGCGCGGCAGCTCCAGCGACTGCCGCACCGCCGTCGCGGTCACCGCGAGCGCGGCCACGCACACCCCGGCGACCGTCGCCAGCGCCACCCGGAACCACAGCGAACGCGGCTCGGTCCGCAGCGGCGAGAAGTCGGCCGGCAGCCGGCGCAGCACCAGCACCACCGCCACCACCGTCAGCGTCTCCACCAGGAACTGGGTGAGCGCCAGATCCGGCGCGCCCTGCACCAGGAAGAGCCCGGCCACCCCGTAGCCGATCGCCCCCACCAGCAGCACCGCCGTCAGCCGGTGCCCGGTGACCACCAGCGCCACCGCGGCGGCCAGGATCACCACCGCCAGCGGCACCTGAACGCCCGAGTGCCAGGCCGTCACATCCGGCAGCGGCGGGCGGTACCACAGCAGCATGGTGCCCGGCACCGCGATCACCGTCAGCAGCAGCACTGTCAGATACACCGGCAGCGAACCCACCTGCGTGTGCCGGGTGAACCACACCGCCAGCCGCCCGAGCCCGTTCACCGTGCCCTCGTAGCCGCGCTGGGTGTCCGGCAGCGACGGCATCCGCCGCTGGGCCCGCTCCACCCACAGCCGGCCCGCGTGCAGCAGCAGCCCCACCACGATCATCGTCGCCGACAGGGTGAGCGGGCCGGTGACCCCGTGCCACAGCGACACCTCGTAGGGGCCCTCCGGGTCCGGCACCAAGTGCTCGGAGCGCGCGTACGGCACCGTCAGATCGCCGGTGATCCGGTAGAACACCCCCAGCAGCAGCGACGCCGCGGTCAGCACGCACACCGGCACCACCAGCACCACGGGCACCGGGTCCACCGGGGTGCGCTCCACCCCTGGCTTGACGGCGAACGCGCCCCACAGGAAGCGGGCGCAGTAGGCGACGGTCAGCGCCGACCCGAGCGCGAGCCCCGCCACCGCCCACCAGCGGCCGGCGAAGTCCGCGTGCCACATCGCCTCGTACGCCGCCTCCTTGCCGAGGTAGCCCACCAGCGGCGGCAGCCCCGCCATCGACGCCACCGACAGCACCGCCGCCCCGCACACCAGCGGCATCGACCGGCCGACGCCCGACAACCGATGCAGCTCCCGGGTGCCGGCCGACCGCTCCAGCACCCCCACGATGAGGAACAGCGCCGACTTGAAACAGGCGTGCGCCAGCAGCATCTCCTCGCCCGCCAGCATCGCCGTCTGGCCGCCCGCGCCCAGCAGCGCGGTGAGCATGCCCAGTTCGCTGACCGTCCCGTAGGCCAGCAGCAGCTTCAGATCCGTTTGCCGCATCGCCCGCCAGGCGCCCAGCACCATGGTGATCAGACCGATCGCCAGCACCGCCGGCTGCCAGGGCTGGACGTCCACCAGCGCGGGCGTCAGCCGCGCCACCAGGTACACACCGGCCTTGACCATCGCCGCCGCGTGCAGATAGGCGCTGATCGGGGTCGGGGCCACCATGGCCGCCGGGAGCCACGCCGACAGTGGGGCCTGCGCCGATTTCGCGAACGCCCCGCACAGCACCAGCACCACCGCCACCGCCAGCGCCCCGGAGGCGGCCGGCGGATCGGCCACGATCTCGGAGATGCGGTACGTGCCCGCCTCCCGGCCCAGCAGGATGAAGCCGAACAGCATCGCCAGTCCGCCGCCGGCCGTGGTGAGCAGGGCCTGTTCCGCCGCCTTCCGGTTGGCCACGCCCTGGCCCCGTCCCGCGATGAGCAGGAAGGAGATCACCGAGGTCAGTTCCCAGAAGATGTACAGGGCGATCAGATGGTCGGCGGTCACCAGGCCGAACATCGCCCCGGCGAACCCGACCAGCAGCCCGGCCTCCCGGCCGCCGTCGGCGAAGTACCCCGACCCGTACAGCAGGACCAGCGCCCCGACGCCGCTGATCACGAAGACCATCAGCAGCGACAGGCTGTCCAGCCGGAGCACCAGCTCCAGCTGGAGCACGGAGGCCCACGACAGGGTCTCCTGCGGCACGTGCCCGTCCAGGACCCGTCCGCTCCACAGCGCCGCCCAGACCACCGCCGCCAGCGGCACCAGCACCGCGAGCAGCCAGGCCGCCCGCCGGTAACGGCCCGCCAGCAGCGGGAGCACGAGAGCCACCAGGAGGTGGACACCCAGCAGCGTCAGCACGGTGCTCCTTCCCACGTTCGCGGCCGGGCCCGGCGGGCCCGCGGGCGCCGGTGGCCGCGCGCGGCGGCTGACGACCCGTCATGATCATGGGGGCCCGGGGCCCGCATCCCCCGAAGCACTCGATCGGTCGCGTGTCGCGCCCCGGGATGATCCTTTCTCCCGGCCGCCCCTACCCCGCCCGGGCCGGGGTATGGCCCCCGACCGGAACGCGGGGCGCAGGTCACACCCGGCGCGCGGCGCCCTGGCCCTGTCCGGCGGCCCGGGCGATGTTGCGGGCCATGCCACCGAAGACCACGGCGTGGAACGGGGCGACCGACCACCAGTAGGCGTGGCCGGACAGCCCGCGCGGATGGAACAGCGCCCGCTGCCGGTAGCGGGTGCGGCCCTCGGCATCGGTCTCCGCGTACATCTCCAGCCAGGCCAGCCCGGGCAGCCGCATCTCGGCCCGCAACCGCAGCAGATGTCCCGGCTCGATCTCCTCGACCCGCCAGAAGTCCAGCGAGTCGCCCGCCCGCAGCCGCTGCGCGTCGCGCCGCCCGCGCCGCAGCCCGACCCCGCCCACCAGCCGGTCCAGCCAGCCGCGGGCCGCCCAGGCCAGCGGGAAGGAGTACCAGCCGTTGTCGCCGCCGATCCCCTCGATCACCCGCCACAGCGCCTCGCGGGAGGCGGCCACCGGCATCGCGCGCTCGTCGCGGTAGAGGCTGCCGCCCGACCAGCCGGGGTCGGTGGGCAGCGGGTCGCTGGGCGCGCCCGGGACGGCGGCGTTCGACCAGCGGGTGGTGACCTTCGCCTCACCGATCCGGCGCAGGGCCAGGGCGAGGGTGTCGTCGAAGGGCTGCGGCCGGCCGGGCGGGTCGGGGACGTACCGGGCGATGTCGTGCTCGTGGCAGACGACCTCGTGCCGCAGCGATTCGGTGAGCGGTTTGGCGATGGCGGCGGGCACCGGGGTGACCAGCCCGACCCAGTGGCTGGAGAGGTTCGGGGTCAGCACCGGGACCGGCACGATGATCCGCCGCCGCAGCCCGCTGACGGCGGCGTACCGCTGCATCATCTCCCGGTAGGTCAGGATGTCCGGACCGCCGATGTCGAAGGTCCGGTTCACCTCGGCCGGCATGGTGGCCGAGCCGACCAGATAGCGCAGCACGTCCCGGACCCCGATGGGCTGGATCCGGGTGCGGACCCAGCGGGGGGTGACCATCGCCGGCAGCCGCTCCGTGAGGTAGCGCAGCATCTCGAAGGAGACCGAGCCGGAGCCGATGACGATCGCGGCCCGCAGCACGGTGGCGGGCACCGGCCCGGCCAGGAAGACGCGGCCGACCTCAGCCCGTGAGCGCAGGTGCGGGGACAACTCGCGCTCGGGTACGCCGCGGGGGGTGAGGCCGCCGAGATAGACGATGCGCCGCACGCCCGCGGCACGGGCCGCCTCCGCGAAGATCCCGGCCGCGCGGCGGTCGGTCTCCTCGAAGTCCCGGCCGGTGCCCAGCGCGTGCACCAGGTAGTAGGCGACGTCGATGCCGCGCAGCGCGTCGGCGACCGACGCGGCGTCCGTCACATCGCCCCGCACCGTCTCCACGTCCCCCGCCCACGGGTGGTCGCGGAGCTTGGCCGGGGTACGGGCCAGGCAGCGCACCCGGTGGCCGGCCGCGAGCAGTTCCGGCACCAGCCGGCCGCCGATGTACCCGGACGCGCCCGTGACCAGGCAGTGCGGCCCGTCCGCAGCCCGCTGTTCTTCCGCACTCATGACGATCCCTTCGCCGGCCCGGTCCGTGATCCGATCATGGCCGCCGCGGGGCGGATGCGGCGGTCGACGCGGCCGGGACCGATGAGTTCCGCGGCTCCGCCGGGTCGGGGTACCGGACGGCCGGACACGAGAGCCGGAACCCGGCGAGGAGAGGACACCCCCATGACGGACATCGCGCCCCGGCGCGCCGAGGGCAAGGTGCTGTGGCACTTCACCATGTCGCTGGACGGCTTCGTGGCCGGACCCGGGCACTCCATGGACTGGATGACGGACTTCGCGTTCCGGCCCGGCCTGGAGGAGGAGTACACGGCCACCACCGGCGCGATGCTGGGCGGCCGGGACGGCTGGGACGCGTTCCCCGATGTCGACGGGATCTACGGCGGCCGCTGGCAGGGGCCGGTGTTCGTGCTGACGCACCATCCGCGGGACGCCGCGCCCGCCGCCGGGGTGACGTTCCTCGACTGCGACGTCGCCGAGGCCGTCCGCATCGCCCTGGCGGCGGCGGACGGCAAGAACGTGGAGGTGCTGTCCGCCTCGATCGGGCGCCAGTTGCTGGAACGCGGGCTGATCGACCGGATCGATCTGCACATCGCGCCGGTGCTGCTCGGTGACGGCATCCGGCTGTTCGACAACCCCGGGGGCGCCCCCGTACGGCTGGACCTGCTGAGCGGCGGCGACCGGACGGCCGTGGTGGACGTCCGCTACCGCCCGGCGGGGGCGGCCGGCTGAGCGCCGGCCGGCACCGGCCGGTCAGGAGGCGGGGGCGCGGTCGCGGACGGCGCCGGTGAAGTCCGCGACCCGGGCCGCCACCGCGGGCGGGTGATGACGCGGTGCTGTCCGAGGCCCCGGGTGCGGAACAGGTCCACGCGGTCCCCGTGGGCGCGGGCGGTCCGCCTCCGCGCGCTTCCGGCGGCCCGGCCGGGAAGGGACGGAGCGACCCCGGCGGTGGTGTCGAGGGCCGTGCCGGGCGCCGCCGTGCCGTGCACGATGCTGCCGAACCGGTGCAGCCTCGTGCCACCGCCACACCTTCTCCACCCCCCGGCCGGTTCGGGAGGGTTCTGTCCGGCGGCGGAGCGACCGCCGCCCGGATGACAGGAGAGATCCATGGCGCGATCCACCCCGTTCGCCCAGCGGGCCGTGTCCGGCCCCCTGCGGGAGGATTCCCCCGGGGACATCGGCACCGCCGCCTCGCCCGTCCTGGCCACGCCCGCCGCGGCCGCCGCCTTCGCCGCCGGGGCGACCATCGTCGTGGGGGCCTACGTCGTCGGCCGCATGGTCGGCAGCGAGACCGAACCGGTGATCCAGTGACCACCGCGGACCGGCTCCCCACCGCCCTGCGCCACCTGCCCGGACTGACCGAGGACGCCCCGGGCCTGGCCCACGGCACCTCCGAGGCCGTGCTCTGCCTCGTCCACTCGGCCGTCCAGGTCTCCGTCTGCGTCACCTCCGCCGGCGACCAGGACTCCAGGCTGCCGCTCTGAGCACGGGCCGGCCGCCCCTTCGCTGCCCGGCGCCCGCCGGGAACCTTCACGACCCGATACGGAAAGGACGTCCCACCATGTCCAGAACCACCGCCTATCTGAACGGGTGCGCCGCGCTGGCGGACCTCTCGGTGCTCGACAGCACCGGCCGCCGCTCCCCGGCCCAGCCGGTGCTCGCCACGCCCGTCACCATCGTCGCCTTCGCGGGCGGCGTGGGCGCGGGCGCCGCCATCGTCGCCGCCTTCGAAGCCGGCCGCCAGGCCGCCGGCGGCTCGATGGAACCCATCATCCACTGACCCTCGCCGTGCCACCGGTACCGGCCGGGACACCGGCCCCGTACGAGCGCCCCGGCCGGTACCGGCCCCGCCACACCTCCTCGGACCCCGCCAAGGGAAGGCGACGATGAGACGATTCCCCACCCCGCCGAAGAAGCTGCTCGCCGCACTGCTGGGCCCGGTGCCCGTCGGCCGGCAGCAGGCGATCGGCCTCTCCGAACGGCTGTCGGCCGCCACCTCGCTGGTGTCCGGCCTGGAGTTCCTGAGCGACCGCAGCCAGATACGCCCCGGCGGCCTGAACGACTGGTCCATCAACCGCGAGCTGTACGCCGACTGCTCCCGCCCGGTCCGCGCAGCCCTCGACCTCCTGGCGCACGAGCGCACCACCACCGCCCTGTACGCCGCCCGCGTCGCGGCGAGCGCCGCGCTGCTGCTGCCCGGCCGGGGCCGCTGGCGCGGAGCCGCCAACCTCTTCCTCGGCCTGTCCGGCGCCGCGCTCTACCCGCACCACCGGCTCGGCTCCGACGGCTCCGACCAGGCGTCGGGGATGGTCCAGACAGCCACCGGGCTGGCCCGGCTCTCCACCTCGCCGCAGACCCAGGACGCGCTGCTGTGGTACGTGGCGCTCCAGTCGAACCTGTCCTACCTGGTCTCCGGCTGGGTCAAGCTGCTCGGCCGCGACTGGCGCACCGGCGACGCGCTCGGCGGGGTCCTGCGCACCCGCACCTACGGCGAACGGCATCTGTGGCGGCTCACCCAGCGCTACCCCCGGGCCGGCCGGACGCTCGCCCACGGCGTGCTGGCGCTCGAATGCCTCTTCCCCGTGCTCTATCTGCGCGGCGGCAAGCTCGCCAGGCCGGTGCTCGCGACCACCGTCTCCTTCCACCTCGCCAACGGCTTCGTCATGGGCCTGGGCCGCTTCGTCACCTCCTTCGCCGCCATGCACCCGATGGTCGCCTACACCAGCACCCCCGCCCACCACCCCGCCGTCGCCGGCCGCGACGACCGGGCGCCGCGCACCGCCGCGCTGGTGCTGGCCGGCGGCGTCGCGCTCGCCGGAGCCCTGGCCGCCGCCCGCCGGCTGCGGGTGACCGACGGCTGGCCCGGCACCGAGTGGGTGACCACCCGGCACGGCAACCGGCTCGCGTACGACACCACCGTCTCGCCCGGCGGCAGCGGCCCGGTGGTGGTCTTCGTGCACGGCCTCACCGCCCTGCCCGAGCACTTCGGCTGGCTCACCCAGACCCTGCGGACCCGCTCCGCGCACGAACTGCTCACCTACAGCCGGGCCGGCTACGGCCCCAGCCGCTACGCGGGCGCCCGCCCCTACACCCTCCAGGAGTCGGTGGACGACCTGGTGGACCTCGTCACCCAGACCGTGCCCGCACACCGGCAGGTCGTCCTCGCCGGACACTCGCTCGGCGGCGAACTCGCCCGCCGCGCCGCCGTCCGGCTCGGCGACCGGGTGCACTCCGTCGTCTACCTGGACAGCTCGCACCCCGCCGAACTCCACCGCTCCGAACAGCAGGACGAGTCCGCCCGGCGGCTCACCGGAGCCATCCGCACCTTCACCAACAGCCTGCGGCTGGGCATGGGCGTCCTCCTCAACCGGCCCTCCTGGGTCGACAACCTGCCGCGCCCCTTCCGCGCCCGCGCCCTCCAGCAGTACGCGGACGCCCGGATGTGGCGCGCCGGGCAGCGCGAATGGCAGGCCACCGAGCAGGACTTCCGCGGCCACAGCGGCGAACTGCCCCCGGTCCGCGCCCACGCGCTGGTGCTCTCCGCCCAGCACACCGTGGACCGCGACCCGGAACAACTGCTGCTGCACCGCGAACTGGCCGCCGCCCACCGCGGCGAGGGCCGCGTCGTGGCGGAGGCCGTCATCGAGGGCGCCGACCACGACAGCCTGCTCACCCGGGCCGAGTACGCGCTCCAGGCGGGCGAACGGATCCTCGCCTTCCTCGACTCCACCGCGCACCGCCCCGGCCCCGCCGGTACCGCGTCCCCGGACCGCACCCCCGCCCGGGAGGTGTCGTGACCGCCGCCCCCGCCGTCCGCACCGCGCTGCGCTCGGCGTTCACCGGCCCCGGCGCCCCGGCCCGCATCACCGCCGGGCTGCTGCTGCTCGGCACCCTCGCCGCCCAGCACCCCAACCCCTCCTTCCACCGGGTGCCCCGCAAGGACCGGCTGAACGCCGCGTTCCCCAACTGGCGGTTCTTCGCCCCCCACCCGGCCCAGCACGACTTCGAGATCTGCTACCGGACCCTCGACGAGTCCGGCGAGACCTCCCCCTGGCACCCCGTCGAGGTCATCCAGGGCCGCCGGCCCGCCCAGATCGTCTGGTTCCCCGGCCGCCGCCCCGAGAAGGCCGTCTTCGACGTGGGCAGTGAGATCCTCCAGGCGCTCGACAAGGGCTTCGACGTCGTCACCCGGCAGCCGGCCTACCGGCTGCTGAGCGCCCATCTGGCCCGCCACATCGGGGAACGGGGCGACCGGCACGTCAAGGGCTTCCAGTTCACGATGGTCCGGGTGTCCGGCTACGACACGTCCGAGGAGCCGGAGAGCGTCTTCGTCTCCCCCTACAACCCCATGCCCCGGCCCGCCG
>NZ_JBHWJL010000142.1:0-12404 GCF_042731495.1 Streptomyces sp. NPDC059853 | reverse complement strand
GTCCGAGCACTGGTTCAGCACCAGCGCCCCGCCCACCGCCAGCAGCATCACCAGCGCCACGGCCAGCCGGTAGCGCCGCAGGAGGGCCATCACGGCGCCCCGAACGTCAGCAGCAGCTGCGGCCGGTTGGCCTCGGCGGACGACTCGCGCGCGTACAGCCACAGGCTGTCGTCGCCCTCGCTCACCAGCGCCACGTTCAGCTGCCCGCCCAGCGACCCGCGGACTGTCGCCGTCGTCAGCGGCACCGTGTACGTCCCGCCGACCTCCTCCGGCGCGCTCAGCGTGCCCAGCACGCCGGTGCCCAGCGCGGGCCGGCTGCTGTACGTGGTGCCGGTCTCCGTCCAGGACCCGGTGACCGGCACCACCGTGAAGTCGTCCACCGACCCCGCGACCGGGTCCGTCGTCACCCGCACCCGCAGCGCCGCGCTCTTCAGCACGGTCCCGGACGGCGCGGTGGGCAGCTGGAACCGCAGATAGCTCTCGTAGCCGGGGGTGCCGCGCACCGCCAGGTTCTGGTGCGTGCCGTAGTTGGCGCTGACCGCTGCCGCGTTGACGTATGTGTCGGCGACCGGCGTCAGCCGGGTGACGGTGTCCACCGGCTGCGACGCCGCCTGGTAGTGCGCCGTGACCCGGGCGGCCGACAACTGCGCCCCGTACACGGCGGTCTCGTCCAGTTGCCCGTCGAAGAAGTCGCTGGCGGGCCGCGAGGCCAGCCCGGACGTGGAGTCGCCGCCGGTGCGCCACCAGCCGGTGCGGTCGCGCACCTGGGTGACCGCGGTGTTGCTCGCGACCTGCGTGCCGTCCACGTACAGCCGCATGCCGTTCGCGCCGACCGAGGCGACCACGTGGTGCCACCTCCCGTCGTTGTACCGGGCGGTGCCGCCGCTGGTGATGGTGCGCAGCGCCGTGTCGTAGACGCCGAAGGACAGCCGGCCGTCGTTCAGCATGTACAGGTTGTTGTCGCGCACGGTGCTCGGCTCAAGGGTGCGGTTGCCGAGCCCGATGAGCTTGCCGCCGCGGGTGGTGGTGGTCTTGAACCAGGTCTCCACCGTGAACCGGGTCAGCCCGGCGTAGCTGCGGTCGCTGTAGGTGTACGTGGACGCCCCGTTGTAGCCGACGCCGGCCGCGCCCGGTCCCGGCACCGCGCCGGGGGTGACGCCGCGCTGCGGGCCGTTGCGGTGCACACCGTTGGCCCGGTTGGTGGCCGAGGCGTCGGTGACGAGATTCCCCCAGGTCTCGTCGTACCGCCAGTACAGCAGCGGGTTGTCGGCGCGCACCGCCTGGACGTAGGGCTGGGTGCCGGAGGCGACGGTCGCGGAGACGGGGGTGGACAGCGCCGAGGTGTTGCCGGCCCCGTCGGTGGCGGTGATCCGGTAGCTGTGCGTGGCGCCGGGGCTCACCGCGGTGTCGACGAACGTCTGCTGCGGTCGGCGCCAGGGCACCGACTCGGCCTCCCGGGTGTGGATCGGGGTGCTCGCGCCGTCCCGGTAGATCCGGTACGTCAGCAGATGGTCGTCCAGGTCGATGCTGGGCCGCCAGTTGACCTCGATCTGGCCGGGGGTGTGCGAGGAGGCGTACACCTCGGTCATCGACGGGTTGCCGGTGTCGGGCCGGTTGGCGAACCGGGTGAGGCCCCACTGCGGCTGCCCGTTGACGGTGGTGAAGCCGCCGCCGACCCACAGGAAGTCCCGGCCGTCGGTGGGGTGGTCGAGGGCCGCGAGCAGCACGCGCGGGCCCAGCGCCTCGCCGAGGCCGTCGTTGGTGTTGGGGAACCAGCCCAGCAGCTTCGGGTCGTGCACCGACTGCGCCAGCAGGTGGTAGCGCTCCTGGTTGGGGAACTCACCCATGGAGGAGCAGTCGTGGGCGTGGTGCCCGCTGTACAGCACCTCCTGGTAGGTCTCCACCGCCTGGGTGGCGCCGAGGCAGGTGTCCCGCCACCGCTCGTTGAGATCGCTGTGGTTGAGCGCGATCCGGCCGTCGAAGACACCGGAGCCGGTGCCCTCGTTGCCGGTGTAGAAGCCGCTGGCGTCCACCGCGATGTCCTGGACGGTGGAGGTGCGCTCGATGAAGCCGAGCGGGTACGTGCGGACGTTGGCGCCGGTGTCGGCGCGCACCACCGCCAGGGCGTGCGAGTCGGCGCCGTTGACGGTGAAGAAGTCGCCGCCGAGGTACACCCGGCTGCCGTCCGGGGAGAGTTCGACGGCCTTGCCCGGCTCGTCGGCGTTCGCCACCCAGCCGGTGAGGGTGCCGTCGGGGGTGACGGCCGCGAACCGGGACCTGGCGGTGCCGTTGATCTGGGTGAAGCTGCCGCCCAGGTACACCCGGTCCTCGCTCACCGCGAAGGAGCTGACCTGGCTGTTGGCGGCCACCGGGAAGCTCTTGCGGGTGCAGCCGGGCAGGTCGAACGCGGCCACCGAGGACGCCCCGGCCCCGTTGACCGAGCCGAAGGTGCCGCCCACGTACAGCGTCCGCCCGTCCGGGGACACCTCCAGCGCGCGCACCGTGGCGGTGCCGCTGCCGACCGTGAACCGCAGGTCGCAGTCGACCGGCGCCCCGGTGGCCGCGTCCAGCGCCACGAAGTTGCCGACCGGCGTCTCCTGCGTGCCGGAGGCGGCGCCGGGCGGCCGGACGGTGGAGAAGGTGCCGCCGACGAACACCGTGCCGTTCGCCTCCGCCAGGGCGTGCACGATGCCGTTCGTCTGCCAGGTGGGCAACTCGTCGGCGGTGAAGCCGACCGGGGGAGTCAGCGCCGCCGCGCTGCCGCCCCCGCCGCCGATCCCGCCGCCGCCCACGCCCACCAGCGCGCCGGCCGCCAGGGCCAGCGCCGTCCCGTACACCGTGGCCCTGCGCCACCCACCGCGCCCATGCCGTCTCATCGCACGCCTTCCATCCCGACTCGCCGCCCTCTCACCGGCCGGCCCCTTCACCGGTCCACCCGCACCCGGGCGCCGCTCAACTCGTCCTCCAGCGCCGTGATGTCGGCCGCCACCATCAGCCGGGCCAGTTCGCGCCAGCGCACCCGCGGCTCCCAGCCCAGCGTCTCCCGGGCCTTGCCCGCGTCACCGATCAGCGCGTCCACCTCGCTGGGCCGCTCGTACTTGGGGTCGAACCGCACATGGTCCGTCCACTCCAGGTCCGCCGCCGCGAACGCCTCGGCGAGGAAGTCCCGCACCCGCGCCGCGTCTCCGGTGGCCACCACATAGTCGTCCGGTACCTCCCGCTGGAGCATGCGCCACATCGCCTCGACATACTCCGGCGCGTAGCCCCAGTCCCGTACCGCGTCCAGATTGCCCAGATACAGCTTGTCCTGGAGCCCGGCCCTGATCCGGGCCACGGCGCGGGTGATCTTGCGGGTCACGAAGGTCTCACCACGGCGCGGCGACTCATGGTTGAACAGAATCCCGTTCACCGCGAACATCCCGTACGCCTCGCGGTAGTTGACGGTCGACCAGTAGCTGAACACCTTGGCGCAGCCGTACGGGCTGCGCGGGTGGAACGGTGTCCCCTCGTGCTGCGGGGGCGGGGCCGCGCCGAACATCTCCGAGGACGACGCCTGGTACACCCGGGCTGGCACCCCGCTGGCCCGGATCGCCTCCAGTAGCCGCAGCGCGCCCAGCCCGGTCACGTCCCCGGTGTACAGCGGGGCGTCGAAGGAGACCCGCACATGCGACTGCGCGCCCAGGTTGTACACCTCGTCGGGGTTCACCTCGCGCAGCAGATTGACCAGCGCCACCCCGTCCGACAGATCGGCGTGGTGCAGGATCAGCCGCCGCTCGAAGGTCTGCGGGCCCTGGTAGATGTGGTCGATCCGCTCGGTGTTGAAGGAGGAGGAGCGGCGCACCAGGCCGTGGACCGTGTACCCCTTGCCCAGCAGCAGTTCGGCCAGGTACGAGCCGTCCTGCCCGGTCACCCCGGTGATCAGCGCGGTCTTGGACATCAGTGATTCCCCCAGTGGGATCCGGAGTCGGTTGAGGTGAAAGGGCGGCGGGCGCGGCGGGCGGGCTGGCAGAATCCGGGAGCGTGACTGCTCCCGCGCCGCTGCTGCCGCCCGCCGCCCGGATCTTCGTCGCCGGCCACCGGGGCCTGGCCGGCTCCGCCCTCACCCGCCTGCTGACGGCGGAGGGGTACGAGGTCCTCACCCGCACCCGCGCGGAACTGGACCTGCGTGACGCCGGGGCCACCGGCGCGTATCTGCGCGACACCCGCCCCGACGCGGTGGTGCTGGCGGCGGCCCGGGTCGGCGGGATCATGGCCAACGCGCGCCACCCGGTGCCGTTCCTGGAGGACAATCTGCGCATCCAGCTGTCGGTGATCGCCGGTGCGCACGCGGCGGACGTCGACCGGCTGCTGTTCCTGGGCTCCTCGTGCATCTACCCCAAGCACGCCGCCCAGCCCATCACCGAGGACGCGCTGCTCACCGGCGCGCTGGAGCCCACCAACGAGCCGTACGCGCTGGCCAAGATCGCCGGGATCGCGCAGGTGCGCGGCTACCGGAAGCAGTTCGGCCGCCGCTACATCTGCGCGATGCCCACCAACCTCTACGGGCCGGGCGACAACTTCGACCCCGAGACCTCGCACGTCCTGCCCGCCCTCATCCGCCGCTTCCACGAGGCGCGCACGGCCGGGGCGCCCGAGGTGGTGCTGTGGGGCAGCGGCACCCCGCGCCGGGAGTTCCTGCACAGCGACGACCTGGCCCGCGCCTGTCTGCTCCTGCTGCGCCGCTACGACGGGGACAGTCCCGTCAACGTCGGCTGCGGCGAGGACCTGACGATCGCCGAGCTGGCCGCCGAGGTGGCCGCCGCCACCGGCTACACCGGCCGCGTCGGCTGGGACACCGGACGGCCGGACGGTACGCCCCGCAAGCTGCTGGACGTCTCCCGGCTCACCGCCCTGGGCTTCGCGCCCGCCGTGCCGCTGGCGCGGGGCATCCGGGACACCTACGCCTGGTGGCTGAACCACTGACCGGCACACCCGCACCGCGGCCTCCTAGTAGGCGCCCCGGCCGTCGGCGACGGCGCGGAACGTGCGGGCCAGGACGTGGAGATCGCCGGTGAGCGACCAGTTGTCGGCGTAGGACAGATCCAGCGCGAGACCCTCGTCCCAGGACAGTTCGGAGCGCCCGCCGACCTGCCACGGGCCGGTGATGCCCGGCCGCACGGACAGCCGGCGCAGCGCCGCCGAGCCGTACCGAGCCACCTCCTCCGGCAGCGGCGGGCGCGGGCCGACCAGGGACATCCGGCCGGCGAGCACATTGAGCAGCTGGGGGAGTTCGTCCAGCGAGCTGCGCCGCAGCCAGCGGCCGACGCGGGTGACGCGTGGGTCGCGGCGCATCTTGAACAGCGGGCCGCCCAGGTGGTCGTTGGCGCTCTCCAGGGCGGGCCGCAGCCGCTCGGCGTCGGCGACCATGGTGCGGAACTTCCACATGGTGAACGGCCGGCCGCCGAGCCCGATCCGGGTCTGCCGGTAGAGGGCGGGGCCGGGCGAGTCCAGCCGGATCGCGAGGGCGAGGGCCGCCAGCAGCGGGGCGAGGAGCAGCAGGCCGAGCGCCGCGCCGGTGCGGTCGAGTACGGCTTTCAGGACCGGCTGCGGGCCGTGCCGCAGCGGCGGGGCGATGTGCAGCAGGCCGAGTCCGGCGGTGGCCTGGACGCGGATCCGGCCGGGGGCGACCTCGCTGAGCCCGGAGGAGACGGCGAAGGCGAGCCCGGCGTCCTGCACCGCCCAGCTGAGCCGGCGCAGCCGTTCGCCGGTGAGCAGGGTGCCGGGGGCGACCAGGACGAGATCGGCCTCCTGGTGGTGGGCGGCGGCCAGCACGGTGGAGCCGTCCGGTCCTTCGGGCAGCACCTCGGAGAGGGCGAGGGTGAGGGTGGGTTCGTCGGCGCTGAGCCGGCCGGTCTCGGGGGCGCCGCAGGTGAGCCGGCCGTTGCCGACCGGCACGGTGCCGATGACGACGTAGGCGTGGTCGGTGCGGGCGGCGAGCTGCGCGGTGACGGCGTCCACGGGGCCGGGCTCGCCGACCACCAGGACCCGGCACAGGGCTTCGGCGCGGCGCCTGCGGCGGGTGAGGTGGCGGTGGGTGAGGGCGGCGGTGAGCGCGGTGAGCAGCGGGGCGGGGGCGAGGGCCGCGGCGGCGGTGAGCAGGCTGGAGGATTCCCCGGTGAGGACCCGCAGGACGCACAGCAGCCCGACGAGGACCAGCGTGTCGTGGAGGGTGGCGAGCAGCCCGCCGGTCTCACCGAGGCCGCGTAACGCGTAGCGGCGGTGGGCCGCCCGGACGCCGGTCCAGGCGAGGGTGGCGGTGACGGCGGCGGCGAGGGCGTGCGGTTCGCCGGTGAGGGTGTAGGCGGCGAGGACCGGCGCGAAGACGCCGAGGGTGTCGGTGGCCAGGGCGGTGGGGGCGTACCAGCCGGGCTTGTCGCGGCGCCGCACCGGGCGCGGGCCGCTCGCGGCGGACGGTCTTCGGACGGCTCCGGAGCGTGAGGTACCCAGTGGACGCATGGACCCCCCAGGGATACGCGGTGGTGGACGCGGTGCGACGGTACGGCGGCGGGACGGTACGGCGGTACGGCGGCGGTGCGCGGGAGCGGAAGCGCCGGGGAGGACCCGGCGGTTGTGCGGGTGTGGTGAAACGGCCGTGAAGGAGGCGCGTCCTCATCTCCCCGTGAGGCGCGCCCGTGCAGCAGCAGAGAGCTTAGGGGAAAGCACCATCGTTTGGCGGTTGTTGGTGGAATCTTTCCTGATGTGCCGTCGTCAGTGCCGGGATTCGGCCCCTCTGCGGGGGATCACCAGCCGCACACCCGTATGGGGGTGCGGCAGCACGTCGACCGGGTACTGATAGACGGAAGAGAGCATGTCACTTGTGAAGACCTCTTCCGGGGGCCCTCCGGCGGCGATCCGCCCGCCGTGCAGCACGGCGGCCCGGTCGGCGTAGGCGGCGGCCAGCCCGAGGTCGTGCAGCACCACGACCACGCCCTGCCCGGCCGCCGCCCGCTCCCGGCAGACCCGCAGCACCAGTTCCTGGTGGCGCAGGTCCAGGGCGGCGGTGGGCTCGTCGAGCAGCAGCAGCGGAGCGCGCTGGGCGAGGACGCGGGCGAACGCGACGCGCGCCCGCTCACCGCCGGAGAGCGCGGAGAACGGCCGGGCGGCGAACGCCGTCACCTCGGTGGCCGCCATCGCCTCCGCGACCGCCCGCTCGTCGTCGTCCGCCTGCGGCGTCCCGGCCCACGGGGCGCGGCCCATCGCCACCACCTCGGCGACGGTGAACGGGAACGACAGCTGGGCGGACTGCGGCAGTACGGCCCGGCGCAGGGCGAGTTCCCGCGGCTCCCAGCCGGTGGCGGGCCGGCCCGCGATCACCAGCTCACCGGCGTCGGGCCGCAGATCGGCGGCGAGCCCGGCCAGCAGGGTGGACTTGCCGGCCCCGTTCGGGCCGACCAGCGCCACCACCTCCCCGGCGGCGACGGAGAGATCGACGCCGTCGAGCACGGCGCGCCCGCCGAGCCGTACGGTCAGCCCCCGGGCGTGCGCCAGCGGCTGTCCGGGAGCGGGCGGTGCCGGGATCCGCGGGGCGCGGCCGGTCAGTCGGGGCAGCAGCCGGCGGATCACGCCCAGCCTCCTTGCCTGCGGCGGGTCCTGCGCAGCAGCCAGAAGAAGAACGGGCTGCCGATCAGGGCGGTCAGGACGCCGAGCGGCAGCTCGGCGGGGGCGACGAGGGTGCGGGCGCCGAGGTCGGCGGTGAGCAGGACGAGGGCGCCGCCCAGCGCGCTGCCGGGGATGAGGAACCGGTGTCCCGGGCCCGCCGCCATCCGCAGCAGGTGCGGCACCAGCAGGCCGACGAAGGTGATCACCCCGGCCACGGCGACGGCGGCGGCGGTCAGCAGCGCGACGACCAGGATGAGGGTGACGCGCAGCCGTTCGACGTCCACGCCCAGGTGGCGGGCGGGCCGCTCGCCGAGCGCGAGCAGATCGAGCCGGCACGCGTACAGCGGGGCGATGAGCAGCCCGGCGAGCGCGCAGGGCAGTACGGCGAGGACCTTGGGCCAGGTGGCCTGGGCGAGCGAGCCGAGCTGCCAGAAGGTGATCTGGCTGACCTGGGCGTTGTCGGCGAAGAAGGTGAACAGGCCGACGAGGGCGCCCGCGAAGGCGTTGACGGCGATGCCGGTGAGGATGAGGGTGACCACCTCGGTCCGCCCGGCGGAGCGCGACATCACATACACCAGCAGGACGGTGGCCAGTCCGGAGACGAACGCGGCGGCGGTGACCGTCCAGTTGCCGAGGAAGGTCCAGCCGAACGCGATGGCGGCCACCGCGCCGACGGCGGCGCCCAGCGAGATGCCGATGACGCCGGGTTCGGCGAGCGGGTTGCCGAACACGCCCTGCATCAGGGCTCCGGCGCAGCCGAGCGAGGCCCCGACCAGCAGGGCGAGGACGACGCGCGGCAGCCGGACGTCCCACAGCACGCTCTCGCCGGTGCGGTCCAGGGCCTGGCCGCCGAGCCCGGCGCGGTGGGCGACGGAGGAGAGGATGTCGGGCAGCGCGATGGTGTAGGCGCCGGTCCCGGAGGCGAGGAGGGTGACCAGGACGAGGGCGGCGGCGAGGGCGGCGGTCAGCAGCGCGGCCCGGCCGCGCCGGGCGGGCGGCAGCGCCGCGGGCGCGGCGGCTGCGGTGGCCGGGGCGCGGGTGGTGACCGGGGCGGGCCGGGGCTCGCTCACGCGTCCTCGCCGCCGACGTGGATCTGGGCGGCCAGGTCGGCGAGTACCCGGTCCGTCCTGGGCCCGTAGTTGAGCAGTACGCCGTCGCCGATGTCGGCCACCCGGCGGTTCTGCCCGGCCGGGGTCTGGCCGATGCCGGGGATCTCCAGCAGGCCGTCGATGCCGCCGACCGAGTCGAGTCCCTTGGTCATCACCAGGATCACGTCGGGGGCGGCGGACACCAGGGCCTCGCTGGTGAGGGGGGTGAAGTCCTTCTCCAGGCCGGATTCCTTGCCCGCGTCGACGCCGCCGGCCGCCTCGATCAGCGAGGAGGCCCCGGATCCGGCGCCGCCGATGAGGTACACGGAGGCGGTGCCGCGCAGATAGAGGAAGGCCACCCGCGGGGGCTCGCCGTGCGCGGGAACGGCGGAGCGGACGGCGTCGATCCGCTGCCCGGTGCGCTCGTTCAGCCGTTCCCCGGCCTCCGGGACGCCGAGCGCGGCGGCCACGTCCGTGATGCGGGTGGCCACGTCGCCGAGTTCCTTCGCGGCGTCGAGGACGACGACCGGGACCCCGGCGCCCCGGATCTGGTCGATGGCCTCGGCCGGTCCCGTGGTGGATTCGGCCAGCACCACGTCCGGGTGGAGGGAGAGCACGCTCTCGGCCGAGACCTCGTGGCCCCGGGTGACGACCGGTACCCCGTCCGCCTCTTCGAAGGTGGCGGTCACATCGCGGCCCACCACCCGGTCGCCGAGCCGCAGCGTGTAGACGATCTCGGCGATCGATCCGGAGAGCGGGATGATCCGCTCGGCGCTCTCCACGGTGACCTCCGCGCCGTCCGCAGAGGCGACGGTGGCCGGGAGCGCGGGGGAGGGCGCGGGCCCGTCCAGCGGTTCGAGCCGGTCGGCGGCGGCTTCGGCGGTGGCCGCGCCGTCCTTCCGCTCCGTCCCGCCGTCGCCGCCCGTGGTGGTCGCGCAGCCGGTGAGCAGGGTGGCGAGCAGCAGCAGTCCGGCGAAGGAGCCGCGCAGTGGGTGCCGTTGTGTCACGGGGAGTCCGCCTTTCGGGCCCGGGGTTTCCGATCCGGCCGGTCGTAGCTTAGGTTAGCCTAACCTCAGTTCGTGACCCCGGGTCTGCCGGAAGGAACCCTGCGATGCTGCCCAGATACCGGCGAGCCCGCGCCTGCGCGCTGCTCACCCTGCTGTCCGTGCTGCCGGCGGTGCTCGTCCTGCCCGCCACGGCCCAGGCCGCCGAACGCACCGTCTCCGGCGGCCGGCTGGACTGGGGCATCCGCTCCTCCTTCCTCACCTACATCACCGGGCCCATCGCCCAGGGCAGTTGGTCCCTCAGCGGCGGGGCCGCCACGGTCGGGGCCGACCAGTTCCGGTTCCACACCGCCACCGGAAGCTACGACCCGGACACCGGCACGGTCACCGCCGGCTACTCCGGCGGCGTCCGCTTCGTCGGCCACCAACAGGCCGACGGCTCCTACGAACTGGACCTCACCGTCGCCAACCCCACCCTCAGCGTCTCCGGCGGCTCCGGCACGCTCTACGCCGACGTGCGCAGCACCGCGCGCGGCAGCGGCGAGGTCACCGACCGCACCCAGGTGGCGCTCGCCACCCTCGACCTGACCGGAGTGGATCTGCGCGGCGGCACCCAGCTCTCCGTCACCGGCATCCCGGCCACCCTCACGAGCGAGGGCGCGACCGCCTTCGCCGGCTACTACGCGGCAGGCGACCCGCTGGACCCGGTGACCTTCACCGCCGACACCGTGGACACCGGTGCCCCCTCCGGCGACCCCGGCGCGGACTCCGCACCCGACCCGGCGGACGAGCCGGCCGAGGATGACGCCAAGGACGCGGACGAGCCGGACGACGCCGAGAGCGCCACCCGGGAGATCAGCGACGCGGCCGTCGACTGGGGCGTGCGCCGGACCTTCCGCGAGTACGTCACCGGCGACATCGCCGCCGGACAGTGGCAGCTCACCGAAGGAGCCGAGGACGGCGGCGCGCTGTTCCGCTTCCCGGCGGGCGAGGGCACCGTGGACCCCGGAGCCGGCACGGCCGAGGCCACCTTCGCCGGAACGCTCCACTTCACCGGCAACGACCTCGACCTCGCGCTCAGCGGCGTCACCGTCACCGTCGCCGACGGCACCGGCACCCTGGCCGCCGACATCACCACCGCCGATGGCACCGAAACCGCACAGCCCCTGGTCACCTTCGCCGCCGGCGACGGCACGCTGACCCCCGAGGACGGCCTCATCCTCATCGAGGAGGCCCCCGCCACCCTCACCGACGAGGGCGCCGCCGCCTTCGGCCTCTACCAGCCCGGTACCGCGATGGACCCGGTCACCCTCGCCCTCGCCGTCACCGAGGACGCCGAACTGCCCGCCCTGCCCGACCTCGGCAGCGAACCCGCCGACACCGGAACCCCCGGCCCCGGGACCGCCCCCACCCCCGGCGAGGACAGCGCACCGGCCGCCTCGTCCTCGTCCGCCACGACCCCACTGATCGCGGGAGGCATCGGCGTGCTCGTCGCACTGGCCGCCCTCACCGCGTACCTCGTGCGCCGCCGCGCCTCGCGGCGGACCACGGAGAACCCTTCCGGAACCACCGAGGAGTCCACGCGATCATGACGACCGCAACCCGAGCACGCGCCGTACGGCGCGGCGGCATGCTGCTGGCCGCGGCGACCGCCACCGTGCTGTGCACCACCGGCTTCGCCGCCCCGGCGTCCGCCGACGAGCGCCCCGGCGCGACCGCCTTCGACCTGGTCGACGGCACCCTGGACTGGGGCGTCAAGAACTCCTTCAACCGCTACATCTCCGGCCCGATAGCCGGCGGCACCATCACCACCGACGACGGCGCCGAACAGCACGGTGACGCGTTCCGCTTCACCAACGGCACCGGCAGCTACGACCTCACCACCCACGGGGTGGACACCGCCTTCGACGGCAGCGTCCACTACACCGGGCACCACGGCGAACTGGATCTGGAATTCTCCGGGCTGCGGGTCGTCACCGAGGGCACCGGCGGCACCATCGTCGCGGACGTCACCATCGCGGGTGAGCTGACCGAGGACGTCGAGGTCGCCACCCTGGACCTGTCCGGCGTCCAGCCGGGCTCGGGCGAGGGCGGGGCGATGGTCTTCGCGGACATCCCGGCCACCCTCACCGAGGACGGCGCGCAGGCGTTCGCGTACCACGGCACGCCGATGTACCCCGAGGGCACCGCGCTCGACCCGGCCACCCTCACCGTCACCCCGAAGCCGGCCGGGAACCCGGGCGAGCCGGAGAACCCCGAGAACCCCGAGAATCCGGAGAACCCCGAGAATCCGGAGAATCCGGAGAATCCGGAGAACCCGGAGAACCCGGAAACCCCCGGCAAGCCCGAGACCCCCGGCAAGCCCGGCCCCGATGACGAGGACCCCGGCACCCAGAACCCGGGCGAGGAGGAAGAGGACCCGATCCTCGCCGGTGTCATCCACGACGGCACCCTGGACTGGGGCGTCAAGGAGTCCTTCCGCACCTACATCAACGGGCCCGTCGCGCACGGCACCGTCGAACTGGCCGACGGCGCCACCGAGAACGGCGCCGGCTACCGCTTCGCCGACGCCGAGGGCGCGTTCGACACCACCGAGGAGACCCTGGGCGCCGCCTTCGACGGCAGCGTCCGCTTCCTCGGCCACGCCGACGCCACCGGCGACTACGCCCTGGAC
>NZ_JBHWJL010000141.1:0-12463 GCF_042731495.1 Streptomyces sp. NPDC059853 | reverse complement strand
CGGGCGCGACGGCCGGATGGGACGATTTCGGCACCGTGGACGCGGCCGACGGCGCCCGGGTCTTCGGGGTGCACACCGCGCCGCAGCAGGCGGGGCTCGGGCTGGACCTGTTCGGTGTCGGGCGCAGCGGGGACACCGTGACGGTGGTCGGCTGGGGCGAGATGGGCCGGCTGTCCGACGCTCCGGTGCCGGCGTTCAAGGACACCACCGCCGTCGCCCTGACGAAGCTCGCGGGCTGATCGTCCGGGCGGCCCGGAGCGTACGTTTTTGGTCACTCCTCACCGTGCCGGGCCGGGTCATCCGGCCCGGCCACCCCGGTGCCAGCGCCCTTTGATGTACACGCTTACATTGCTTTTCACGGCCACCACCAGCCGTTTTGACGAGTGGATCACCACCTGCGGCGAGAACTGGCGCATATCGAAGATCTTTTTATGTAAACGATTGCACTCCGTCCGTGAGCGGCGCTACGTTCGCTGTCGTCGCAGCGAACGGAGGGTCAGCAGAGCGTATGGCCGCCAGCATCATCGATGTCGCCAGACGCGCGAAGGTGTCCACGGCCACCGTCTCGCGCGCGCTGCGCGGTCTGCCGAACGTGTCCGAGGTGACCAGGGAGCGGGTGCTGCGGGCGGCCGAGGAGCTGTCGTACGCGATCTCCCCGCACGCCTCCAGTCTCGCCTCCGGCCGGACCGGCACCATCGGCGTCGTACTGCCGTTCGTCAACCGGTGGTTCTACAGTCAGGTGCTCTCGGGCATCGACTCGGTGCTGCGCGCCAACGACCTGGATCTGCTGCTGTACAACCTGGGCGACGCGCGCGTCCACGAACGGTTCTTCGCCCGGATGCCGCTGCGCCGCCGGGTGGACGCGCTGATCGTCCTGAATCTCCCGCTGTCGCAGGCGGAGTCCGAGGCGCTGGTCTCGATGGAGGTCCCGGTGGCCGTCCTCGGCACCCGGGTGCCGGGCTGCTGGCACGTCTCCATCGACAACGCCCAGGGCGCCACCACGGCGGTGCGCCATCTGATCAATCTCGGACACCGGCGGATCGGCATGATCACCGGGGCGCTCGGTGATCCCCGTGGCTTCACCACACCCATCGTCCGCGAGCACGCCTACCGTTCGGTGCTGGCCGAGGCCGGCATCCCGTACGAGCCGGATCTGGAGGCGCCGAGCAACTTCGGCATCGAGGACGGCGCCTCCGCGATGGCCCGGCTGCTGAGCCTGCCCGATCCGCCGACCGCCGTGTTCGCGGAGTCGGATCTGATGGCGTTCGGCGCGCTGCGCACCCTGACCAGAATGGGCCTGCGGGCCCCCGACGATGTCTCGGTCATCGGGTTCGACGACCACGAGACGGCCGAGCTGCTGAACCTCACGACCATTGCCCAGCCCGTAACCCACCAGGGGGAGTTGCTCGCCCGCCAGATCCTGGACGCGCTGTCCGGGGCGAGCGAGGAGCCCACCGAGGTGGTGGTGCCCACCCGGCTGGTGGTCCGGGGCACCACCGGAGCGGCCCGTGTGGCCGGCCCCCGGACCAGCCAAAACCATCCCGGACTTCCCGACCGACCCGAGGGCGCCGAGCGTTCCGACCGCCCCGAACACCCCGGCCGTGCGGCGCAGTCGCCGGCGCGCCGGGACGGCGCGGCGTACGACCGGCTCCCGGACCAGCACACCCGCACCACCGCGCGGTGAGCCGCTGAAGCCGCGCATCTCCCAGGGTCAACTCGCAAGAGGAATGGAAGATACGTGCCCCGCACCCGTATTCACCGGACACCGGCCGCGCCCTGGTGGCGTACGGCCGTCAGCTACCAGGTCTACATCCGCAGCTTCGCCGACGGCAACGGCGACGGCATCGGCGACATCGCCGGACTGCGGGCCCGGCTCCCCTATCTGAAGGAGCTGGGCGTCGACGCCGTCTGGGTCAGCCCCTGGTACCCCTCCCCCATGAAGGACGGCGGCTACGACGTCGCCGACTACCGGGGCATCGATCCGTCCTTCGGCACGCTCGCCGAGGCGGAGGAGATGATCGCCGAGGCGCACACGCACGGCATCCGCGTGCTGCTGGACATCGTGCCCAACCACACCTCCGACCAGCACGCCTGGTTCGCCGAGGCGCTGGCCGCGCCGCCCGGCTCGCCGGAACGCGACCGCTACCACTTCAGGGGCGGGCGCGGCCCGGACGGCTCGCTGCCGCCGAACGACTGGCGCAGCCGGTTCGGCGGCAGCGCCTGGACCCGCACCACCGACCCGGACGGCACGCCCGGGCAGTGGTACCTGCACCTGTTCGCGCCCGAGCAGCCCGATCTCAACTGGGCGAGCCGGGAGGTGCGGGCGGAGTTCGAATCGATTCTGCGGTTCTGGTTCGACCGGGGGGTGGACGGCTTCCGGATCGATGTGGCGCACGGGCTGGCCAAGGATCCGGCGCTGCCGGACCTGGGGGTTCCCGAGGGGCTGCTGTTCGAGCACGAGCGGCACCGCGAGGGGCATCCGCACTGGGACCACGACGGTGTGCACGAGATCTACCAGACCTGGCGGAAGATCGCCGACAGTTACGCCGGGGACCGGGTGTTCGTCGCCGAGGCGCATGTGCGCGAGGACCGGCTGGTGAACTACCTGCGCGCCGACGAACTGCACACCGCGTTCAACTTTCCGTTCCTGACCGCGCCGTGGGAGCCGGAGGCGCTGCGGACGGTCATCGACCGCAATCTCTCCTCGCACGCCGCGGTGGGCGCGCCGGCGACCTGGGTGCTGGCCAATCACGACGTCACCCGCCAGGTCACCCGGTTCGGGCGGAGCAGGACGATGCTCGGGGAGCACGGGTACGACAGCGCGGCGTCCGGTCCCGCCGACCACGATCTGGGGACCCGGCGGGCGCGTGCGGCGGCGCTGCTCATGCTGGCGCTGCCGGGGAACGCGTACCTGTACCAGGGCGAGGAGCTGGGGCTGTGGGAGGTGGAGGACCTCCCCGAGGATCTGCTGCGCGATCCGACGTGGAAGCGCACCGGAGGTGCGGTGCGCGGCCGGGACGGCTGCCGGGTGCCGATGCCGTGGTCGGGCTCGGAGGCGCCGTTCGGCTTCGGTCCGCACGGCAGCAAGCCGTGGCTGCCGCAGCCGCGCGAGTGGCACGGCAGGACGGCGCAGCGGCAGTCGGGGACGCCCGGTTCGATGCTGGAGCTGTACCGGTCGGCGCTGCGGCTGCGGCGCGGACAGCGCGGGTTCGCGGCCGAGTCGCTGCGGTGGCTGGAGACGCCGCCGGAGATCCTGGCCTTCGAGCGGGCGGCGGTGCTGCGGTGCGTGGTGAACATGTCCGCCGAGCCGTATCCGCTGCCGAAGAACTGGGGTGTGCTGCTGTCCAGTGACCGCATCGAGTCCGGCAAGCTGCCCCCGGACACGACGGCCTGGCTGTGGGGCGGGGGCGCCCGGACGGTCTAGCCGGGGCGGCGGCCGTGCCCCCGGGGCCGGCCCCGCTCGTGCCGGGCGCCGGCTACCGGCTCCCGTCGTACACGGCGCGCACCGCGTCGTGCGCGGCGGCGAGGGCGGCGTCCCGGTCCAGGCCGAGCCGCCGGGCGCGCCGGGCGAAGTCGAGGGCCGCCGCCGCTGCCTCCCGGGCGGCGGCGTCCCCGGCGGCGGCGACGAAGGTGCCGTTGCGGCCCCGGGTCTCGATCACCCCGTCGCTCTCCAGCGCGCGGTAGGCCTTGGCCACGGTGTTGGCGGCGAGGCCCAGCTGTTCGGCGAGGCCGCGCACGGTGGGCAGCCGGTATCCGGTGGGCAGGGTGCCGTCGTGGGCCTGGCCCGCGATCTGGGCGCGCAGCTGCTCGAAGGGGGCGGTGGCCGAGTCGGCGTCGATGACGATCTTCACGGCGGTCATTCTCCCCCGTCCCGCCGTGTCCGGGGCGGCGCGCTACGCGGTGCCGCCCGCCCCCTCGCGCAGCCGCCCGTTGACGGTGCTCAGCGCGTCGGCCAGGGCGAGCAGTTGCGGCCGGTCCAAGAGGTCGATCAGCACCTCGCGCACCCGTGCCACATGGCCGGGGGCCGCCGCCCGCAGGACGTCCAGGCCGCGCGCGGTGATGCGGGCGGTGACGCCGCGTACGTCGGCGTCGCAGGCCGTGCGGGTGACCAGGCCGCTCTTCTCCAGCCGGCCGACCTGGTAGGTGAGCCCGCTCTTGGGCGTGATGAGCGAGTCGGCCAGGGCCGTCATCCGCAGTCCGGCGTCACCGGCGGCGGAGAGCTTCACCAGGATCTCGTACTGGGCGTGGGAGAGCCCTTCGTCCTCCTTGAGCTGGGCCTCCACGGACCGGAAGACCCGGTGGCTCACTTCGAGGAAGGCAATCCAGGCCGCCATCTCCTGCTCGTCCAGCCATCGCGTCTTCGCCATATCTCCATCCTACGGTGTTGTTCAAATTCAAACCGTCCCTGTACGCTCCGACGTGGTTCGAATTTGAACGATGACACCGTCGACATGGAGAGACCTTCACCTATGACCTCCCCCACGACTCTGACGTCCCGCGCCGCCCTCGACGGCGGCGGCACCGCGCCCACCGGCGCCGACCTGGGCCTGCTCGTGCTGCGCCTGGCCGTCGGCCTGACGATGGCCGCGCACGGCACGCAGAAGCTGTTCGGCTGGTTCGACGGCGGCGGACTGGACGGCACCGGCCAGTTCTTCGCGTTCCTCGGCTACCCCTCCGGCAGCACCATGGCTCTCGTCGCCGGTCTCTCGGAGACCCTCGGCGGCCTCGGCCTGGCGCTCGGGCTGCTCACCCCGCTGGCGGGCGCGGCCGTCGTGGGCACCATGGTCAACGCCATCGTCTCGGCGCACTGGGACGACCCGTTCATCGGCGGCTTCGAACTGCCGCTGGTCCTCGGCCTCGCCGCCGTCGCGCTGACCCTGTCCGGTCCCGGCCGGTACGCGGTCGACCACGTCCTCCCGCTGCCGGACCGGGTGCGCGAGCACCGGGTGACCCACGGCCTCGCCGCGCTGGCGCTGGCCCTGGTGGTCGCGGGCATCACCCTGCTGATCCGCAACTGACGGTCCGGAAGGACCGGATTCACCTCCCGAAGGAGTGGAGTGCCATGACCACCCCCGCCACCGACCGGATGCCCGTGCTGTACCTCAGCCACGGCGCGCCCCCGCTGGCCGACGACGCCCTGTGGACCCGGCAGCTGGCCGGGTGGTCCGCGGCACTCCCCCGCCCCCGGGCGATCCTCATCGTCTCCGCGCACTGGGAATCGGCGCCGCTCACCATCGGCGCCACCCACACGGTGCCGCTGGTGTACGACTTCGGGGGCTTCCCCGAGCACTACTACCGGGTGACCTATCCGGCGCCCGGCGCCCCGGAACTCGCCGCCCGGGTCCGCGCCCTGGCCGGCGGGCCCGGTACCCCGGTGCACGAGGACCCGGAGCGCGGCCTGGATCACGGGGCGTACGTACCGCTGAAGGAGATGTACCCGGACGCGGACATCCCGGTGCTCCAGATGTCCATGCCCACCCTCGAACCGCAGCGGCTGCTGGCGCTGGGCCGGCGGCTGGCGCCGCTGCGGGACGAGGGCGTGCTGATCGTGGGCAGCGGCTTCTTCACCCACAATCTGCGCGGGTTCAGCTGGGGCAGCGGGCCCCAGGAGGCCCCGGGGTGGTCGAAGGAGTTCGACGCCTGGGGTGAGGAGGCGCTGCGTACCGGGGACATCGACGCGCTGCTCGACTTCGAGCACGCCTCCCCGTCCGGGCGGATCGCCCACCCCAGGACGGAGCACTTCGCGCCGCTGTTCGTGACGCTGGGGGCGGGCGAGGACCAGCTCACCGGGCAGCGCACGGTGATCGACGGCTTCTGGGGCGGCCTGGCCAAGCGCTCCATCCAGGTGGGCTAGGGGTCTCCGGCCGTGACGGGGGGCGGACGCCCGGGGCGGGCCGGGTGGCCCCTCGCCGGGGGCCGCCCCCGTGGCGGGCCCCGGTCACTCCCAGCGGAGGTGGGCGACCACCGGCAGGTGGTCGCTGCCGAGGGCGGGCAGCGTGTGCACGCGGGAGACCGTCCCGGAGCGGGCCATGACCTGGTCGATCCTGGCCACCGGGAAGGCGGCGGGGAAACTGAGGGCGAAGCCGCGCTCCGGCACGTTCAGCCGGTCCGTCAGCGGCGCCAGCCCGCGGTCCTCGACGGTGCCGTTGAGGTCGCCCAGCAGGACCACCCGGGGCAGTTCCTCGGCGGCGATGGCCCGGGCCAGCCGTCCGGCGCTCTCGTCGCGCCGGGCGGACGCGAACCCGCCGGTCCCCAGGCGCACCGAGGGCAGGTGCGCGACATACGCCGCGACCTCGCCGTGCGGCGTGTGGACCACGGTCCGCATCCCGCGGCTCCAGTACTCCTCGATGTCCCGGGGCTTGATGTCCACGATCCGCGTGTCGCTCAGCGGGTGGACGGACCACAGCCCCACCGTGCCCCGGACCTCGTGGTACGGATACCGCGCGGCCAGTTCCTCCTGGTAGACGGGCAGCGCCGAGGGCAGCAGTTCCTGGAGCGCGATGAGGTCGGGGCCCGCTTCGGCCAGGGCGCGCGCGGTGGCCGCCGGGTCGGCGTTCTCGTCGCTGACGTTGTGCTGCACCACGACGAGGTCGGGGTCACCGGCCCGCGCCGGCCACAGCAGCCCGCCGAAGAGAGCGGTCCAGGCGACCACCGGCAGCAGCAGAGCGAGCAGCGCGGTGGCCGAACGCCGCAGCGCCGCGAGGCCGAGCAGCACCACGATCACCAGGCCGAGCCAGGGCAGGAGCGACTCCAGCAGACTGCCCAGCCGGCCCGGTGTGTTGGGCACGGCGCCGGGGAACGCCAGCAGCCCGCCGGTCAGCAGGGCGAGCGCCGCGAGCACCCGCCCCCGGGTCCAGGCCGACCGTCCCCAGGAGTCCTCGCCCCGCCACCGCGCCACCGGGCGACGGGCTTTCGCCGCCACCCGCGCCTGTGCCCCGGTCTCCTCCGCCACGGCCATCCCTTCGTCCGGCCCTCCGCGCGGGAAGGGCCACCGAGCTGAACGCGTCCACCGGCCGTGGCCGGTGCCACGGCGGGCAGGGTCCGCGCCGCGTGCCGCACGGGGCGTGCTCGATCATAAGGGCCTGCCGTCCAGCACCTGGGCGCGGTCGGGCTCCCGCCCGGCCGTGCGGACATGCCGGGACGGCGCCGGGCGCGGCGCGGAGGGCGCGCTAGCCGAGCAGGAGCCGCCAGGTGGCGAGCGCCGCGTCGGCGGCGGGGCGGGGCGGGTCCGCCGTGATCCAGGTGGTGATCACCCCGCACAGCGCCCCGGCGAGATAGCCGGCGTGCAGGTCGAGGGGGACGTCGTCGGTGGCCGGCGGGCGATGGCCGTGCGCGAAGCGTTCGGCGAGCCCGGCGGCCAGCCGGCGCTGCATGCGGTGCGCGAAGCGGGCGCTGCCGCTCTCGGAGAGCATCCGGCGGTAGAGCACCGCGCCCTCCTCGACCTCGGCGAAGAGGGCGAGGAGCGGCGGGGGCGGCGCGTCGCGCGGGGCCTGGAGCGGGCAGAGCGCGACGGCGCGGGAGAGCCGGCCGATCGCGTCGTCCATGGCGTCGGTGACGAGGGCGTCGAGGTCGGGATAGTGCGCGTAGACGGTGGCGCGGTTGATCGCGGCCCGCCGGGCGACGAGGGACATGGTGATGGTGCTCAGCTCGCGCTCGCCTGCCAGGTCGAGCGCGGCGGCGCGCAGCCGTTCCCGGGTGCGGCGGGCGCGGGGATCGTCGGGGTTGAGTGGGCTCACGGCCCTACTGTACGACAGATGTTGCATAAACAACAGGTGTCGTTTATGGTACGGGCATGCGCATCGAGATCTGGGCCGACGTGGTGTGCCCCTGGGCGTACATCGGCAAGCGGCGCCTGGAGGCGGCGCTCGCCGGCTGGGACGGCGAGCCCGTCGAGGTGGTGTGGCGGCCGTTCCGCATCGACCCGATGGCGCCGGAGAAGGCCGAGCCGCTGGCGGAGTGGCAGATCGACCCGCTGGTGGACGAGGCCCTGGGCGCCTGCACACCCGACGGCCTCACCCCCGCCGAGAACGCCACCCGGGTCTCCCGGATCGCGGCGGACGCCGGGCTCGGCACCCCGTTCGGCGCCCTGTGGCGCGCGGACAGCGGACCGGCCCACCGGCTGATCGCGCTCGCCCACGAGAAGGGCGGGGCGGCGCTGCAGGACGCGGTGGTGGAGGAGGTCCTCACGGCCCACTTCATCACCGGGCGCGACATCAGCGACCCGGAGGTCCTGGCGGAGGCGGCCCGCACGGCCGGGTTCGCGGACGGCGGCGGCCTGCTCGCCTCCGGCGCGGGCACCGACCGGGTACGCGAGGACCTGCTGCGCGGCAAGGCCATCGGCGTCCGCTCCTCCCCCACCCTGGTGGCGGGCAAGCGGGCCCTGGCGGGCGCGCAGTCCCCGGAGGCGATGACCGCGTTCCTGCGCGACACGGCCGGAGCGCCGCCGGAGCGCGACCTCCCCGAGGAGGTGGAGCGCCTGCGGCTGGCCGAGTCCCTGCTGGACCGGCGCGACCCGCTGGGCGCCCTGACGCTGCTGCGCCCGCTGCTGGCGGAGCACGGCACGGAGTGGTCGGTCCGCGTCCTGGCGGCGCGGGCGTACTACCACTCGGCGCAGCTGGAGCGCGCGCGGACGGAACTGGAGAGCCTGACGGCCCACTCCCCGGACGACGCGTATCTGCGGCTGCTGCTGGGCCGCACCCTGGAGCGCCAGGGCCGTCCGGCGGAGGCGGCCCCGCATCTGCGGCTGGCGGCGGCGATGCGGCAGGACGAGGAGTGACGCCCGGTGGGGCGGGAGCGGCGTGCCGGGCCCCCGCCCCACCCGCCGGACAGCGCCCTGGCCGGGACAGCGGACGCCCCGGCACCCGTGACCGCCCCGGGGTTGGTTACGGGCGCCGGCCGAGGGTGGGGAGGACCTGGCTGGAGTGCTCGATGTAGGCGGCCAGTTCGGCGCTCAGCAGGCCGGTGACCTCCAGCAGCTCCCGCACGCGCGTCTCGACGGGCACCGTCAGCAAGGGCTCCCAGTGGGCGGCCCGGTTGCGCAGCTCGTGCAGGGCGCCGATGAGCCGGTCGACCGTCGCCCGGTGGGTGGCGGGCGGGAAGGCCCGGTGGAGATGCGGCACCCACAGCGTCTTCTCGTGGGCGGAGGTGGACAGGTACCGCCACACCCCCAGTGACAGCTCGGCGATCACCTTGCCGGGCGGCGCCGCGCGCCCGTACCGCCGGCGCGCACCGTCGATGGCGCCGCGGGTCTTGTCGTTGATGTCCACCCGCCGCCGCGCCCGGCCCCGGCCCCCCTTCCGTACCCGGATCAGCGGGGCCCGCAGCGGGCTGGCCGGATCGTCCAGCCAGTGCCCCTCCCCGTCCCAGGTCGCGTCCAGAGCCCGGGCGTAGGCGTTGCGCAGGGCGATCTCGAAGTGACTCAGGTCGCGCAGCACCGCACAGGCCAGGGCCGTGTTCCACTCGTACAGGGCCAGCGCGCGGGCCGGATCGCCCCCGGCCGCGTCGAGGTACACGGCGTGCCGGGCGGGACTGAGCCAGTCCTCCACCCACGGCCCCGGCGCGGGTGCCGGGGGTATGTGCGTCACTGTTCCTCCTGCGGGGAATCGGGTAGGATGCAGGGTGACAAGCCCCGGTGGACCGCTGATCTTCGTGATCATGTCGCCGGGGCTAAGACGTTTCCGGCTCCGGTGCACCTGGCTCCCGGCCGGGCACGGCCCGGTCCGCCCGACGGTTCACCCTTCGGGGAAGAGGACCGTGGAGCGGAACATACCGGCCCGTCCGTGGCCGTCAAAACCGGGCAGCGGAAAGGGCGTTGGGGCCACGGGACGCCGCCCGGGCCGCGGCGCGGCGGCCGTTGCTCCGGCGGATCGTCCCCGGACATGACGGAGACCAGCCGCTCGCCTCCGAACGGCTGGTCCGTGCCGCGCTCGCCCCGGATGGGGAACGGATCACCCCGGCGACGGCCCGGCCGCCGGAGGGTGGCCGGGCCTCGCGGCTACGCCGGGCCGAAGGTCTGGAACGCCGTGCGGCGCGGGATCGGGAAGTGGCCCGTTCCGGTCACCGCGTTGAGGATCCGCGCGCCCCGGTAGGCGCCGATGCCCAGGTCGGGGGCGGCTGCCCCGTGGGTGTGGAGTTCGGCGTTCTGGACGTAGAGCCCGGCCGTCACCTCGGGGACGGTGGCGACCCGGTGGCCCTCGCCGATGGTGTAACGGCCCTTGGCGTCCCAGGCGATGAGCTTGTCCACGGGGGACAGACAGCCCGGGCGGCGGGCGGTGTAGCCGGTGGCCGCGACGACCGCCGACGTCGCGCGGACGGCCCGCTCCCCGGTGTCGGCGTGGTGCGTGGTGAGGCGCAGGACGGTGCCGTCCGCTCCGGTGGCCTCGGCGGCCGTCAGGGCGGTGGCCGGGAGGAGGGTGACCGGCGGCCGGTCGCCGTCCAGCAGATGGTCGTACAGCTCCTCGTGGATGAGGTCGATCGTCTCGCTGTCGATGCCCTTGTAGAGCTGCCACTGGGAGGCGATGAGCCGGTCGCGCACCTCCGGGTCCAGGCCGTGGAAGTACCGCATGTAGGCGGGGGTGGTGTACTCCAGCACCAGCTTGGAGTAGTCGAGGGGCGCGAAGCCCCAGGAGCGGGTGAGCCAGCTGACCGCCCAGCCGGTCGCCTTCTGCCGGCGGAGCAGGTCCAGGAAGACCTCGGCGCCCGACTGGCCGGAGCCGATCACCGTGATGTCCTCGACCCCGGCCGCCGCGAGCGCGTCGATCCGGTGCAGATGGTCGCCGGAGTGCAGCACCCGGGGGTGGCCGGCGAGGCCCTTCAGCGGGGCGGGCAGGGCGGGCTCGGTACCGATGCCCAGGGTGATGTTCCTGGCGGCCTGCACCCGGGTGGCGCCGGTGGCGACCTCCCGCACCGTCAGGAGCCACAGGTCGCGGTCGGCGTCCCAGTCCACCGCGTCCACCGAGGTGCCGAAGTGCAGCCCGGGTATCCGGGCCGCCGCCCAGGCGCAGTAGTCGGCGTACTCGCGGCGCGGGATGTGGAAGCGCTCGGCGATGTAGAAGGGGTACATCCGGTCGTGCTCGACGAGGTAGTTGAGGAACGACCAGCGGCTGGTCGGCCGGATGAGGGAGACCAGGTCGGCGAGGAAGCCGACCTGGAGCTTCGCCCAGTCGAACATCAGCCCCGGGTGCCAGTCGTACGCGGGGCGCCGGTCGTACGCCGCGTACGCGAGGCCGGGTACCTCGTCGGCCAGCGCGGACAGCGACAGGTTGAAGGGGCCGATGCCGACCGCCGCGAGATCGAGCACGGTCTCCCGTTCGGATTCAGCCATGGTGGTGCTCCTCCTCGGCCTCTTCGGCCCTTCCGGCCGCGTCCACGGCGGCCAGCATCTCGTCGATGTCGCTCGCCCTGGCCTGCGGGTTGAGCAGGGTGAGTTTCAGCTGGACGGCGCCGGCCGTCTCGGTGCGGCCGATCAGGGCGCTGCCCTCGCGCAGCAGCCGGCGGCGCAACGCGCCGTTGATGGCGTCGACGGCGGCGGGTTCGGTGGTGGTGCGGGGCCGGTAGCGGAAGACCACGGTGGTCAGGACGGGTTCGGTGGTGAGGTCGAGACGGGGGTGGGCCCGTACCGCGCGGGCGGCGTGCCGGGCGAGGTCGTGGCAGGCGTCCAGCATCGCGCCGACGCCCTCCCGGCCCAGGGCCAGGAAGGTGGCGGCGACTTTGAGGGCGTCGGCCCGCCGGGTGGTCTGGAGCGAGTGGCCGAGCAGTCCGTCGTAGCCGGCTTCGCCGTCGTCCTCCGGGTTGAGGTAGGCCACCCGCAGCCCGGTGGTGGCGGCGAAGCCGGCCCGGTCGCGCAGCAGCAGGGCGCTGGCGGCGGCCGGCTGCCAGGCCGTCTTGTGCAGATCGATGGTGATGCTGTCGGCGTGTTCGATGCCGTCCAGCAGGGGCCGCAGCCGTTCCGAGAAGAGGGCGCCGCCGCCGTAGGCCGCGTCCACGTGGAGATGGACGCCGTGGTCGCGGGCGATGGCGGCGAGTTGCGGCAGCGGGTCGATGGAGCCGTAGTCGGTGGTGCCCGCGGTGGCGACGACGGCGACGGGGAGTTCGTCGGCGGCGCGGGTGCGCAGGGCGCGGTCGAGTTCTTCGGGGCGCATCCGGTGGTGTGCGTCGGCGGGCACCGGCCGGACCGCGTTCTCGCCGAGCCCGAGCAGGGCGGCGGCGCGGGCCATGGAGAAGTGGGCGAGTTCGGAGCAGTAGAGGACGGGGCGGACGGTGAGACCGCTCAGGCCGGTGGCGCGGACGTCGCGGCCGGGGCGCAGGGCGGTGTCGCGGGCGATGAGCAGGGCCTGGAGGTTGGAGGCGCTGCCGCGGGGGGTGAGGACGCCCCCGGCGGCCGGGCCGTAGCCGGCCAGTTCGGTGAGGGCGGTGACGAGGCGGCGTTCGAGTTCGACGGCGTAGGGGCCGGAGTCCCAGGTGT
>NZ_JBHWJL010000140.1:0-12535 GCF_042731495.1 Streptomyces sp. NPDC059853 | reverse complement strand
GGAAGAGGGACGATGACGGAGAATCCGGCGGCACCGCGCGAGCCCGGGCACGAGGAACGCCTCGTCGGAGGCCGAGAGGACGGGTTCCGGCGCGAACAGCGCCATCTGGTGGCGGAGTTCGTAGGCGCCGCCTTCCCGGTACGCCTCGCCGCTCAGGCGCGCACGCTCCTCCGGGCCGAGCGAGGGGGAGCGAACGATGTCCTTGAGCTGATTCCTGGTACGCGTCAGCGCCGCCAGGTACTCGACGTACAGCCGGCGTTTCGATTCCTGGCGTCGCACCGCCTCGTCGCGCCGCGACCTGGCCCGCTCCGCGATCATCGTCGCGGCCAGTGCCACGACGCCGCCCACCGCCGTTCCGACGAGAGTCCCCCAGTCCACGGCGTCACAGTAGACCAGCGGGCCCCGGCGGTCGCCGCCCGGGTGACGCGCCACGGGCGCCCGGCGGGCGCGGGCGGCGGCGCGGCCGGATCCGTATGCTGACTGCCGCGATGAGAGCAGCCACCCCGCGAGGAGCGGCCGCCCGCGCGCCCGGCCGGGGCCCTCGGCCGCAGCAGCTTCGGTTGGAAGAGGGACGATGACGGAGAATCCGGCGGCACCGCGCGAGCCCGGGCACGAGGTGGCGGACGCGCACGGCCTGCTGCTCGCGTATCTCGACTACTACCGTGCCGTGGTGCTCGCCAAGGTGGACGGGCTGTCCGAGGAGGAACTGCGCACCTCGCGGCTGCCGTCCGGGTGGGCACCGCTGGAGATGATCTGGCATCTCGCGCACGTGGAACGCCGCTGGCTGCGCTGGGGCTTTCTGGGCGAGGAGGTCGAGGAGCCGTGGGCCGACTGGTTCCACGGACCCTCGGGCCCGGAGCGCTGGGCGGTGCCCGACGGGGTGAGCACCGCCGAGGTGCTGGAGACCTTCCACCGGTACGTCGCGGACTCCCGGGCGATCACCGCGGATGTCGCGCTGGAGGCGCGGGCCGAGGGGAGCGGCCGGTTCGCCTCGGCGGGAGAGGCGCCGACGCTGGGCTGGATCCTGTTCCATCTGCTCCAGGAGTACGCGCGGCACGCCGGTCACCTGGATGTCGTACGTGAGCTGGCGGACGGAACACGGGGAGAGTAGCGAACCCGGACAACCCGGACTACGGTGGAAGGAACGCCGCGACGGGCTCCGATCGCGCGGCCCGCGCGGTGGTACGCGAACGCGAACGCAAACGCAAACGCAAAGGAGTACCCGCCATGACCACCGCCGCGGACATGATGAGCCAGGGTGCCGAGTGCATCCCCATGACCGAGACCCTGGACCGCGCCGCCCAGCTCATGCGGGAGCTGAAGGTGGGCGCGCTGCCCGTCTGCGACGCGGACGAGCGCATGCAGGGCATCGTCACCGACCGCGACATCGTCGTGAAGTGCGTGGCCGCCGGGCACGACCCCTCCCGGGTGACCTGCGGCGATCTGTGCGAGGGCACACCGCGCTGGATCTCCGCCGACGCCGACGCCGGTGAGGTGCTGAACGAGATGGAGACGCACCAGATACGCCGGCTGCCGGTGATCGACGGCAACAAGAATCTGGTCGGCATGATCAGCGAGGCCGATGTGGCCAGGACGCTCGACGACGAGCAGGTGGCCGAGTTCGTCGGACGGGTCTACGCCGGCTCCTGAGGCCGCCGTCACCCGGACGGCCCACCCGCCGCCCCCGCCCCGCCCGGCCCGCGGGCCGCTCGGCGGGCGGGCGGCGGTGAGCCCGGCCATCCTGAGGTCATGGCTACGAACTCACGCCCCCGGAAGGCGAGCGGCACGACCCCGCTCGGGGACTTCTTCACCCCGGGCCGCATCACCGCCCTGCTGGTCGCGGTGCTCGCTCTGATCTTCATCTTCGAGAACACCCGCAAGACCCGGATCCGGCTGCTCATCCCCGAGGTCACCATGCCGCTGTGGGTCGCGCTGCTGGCCACCGGCCTGATCGGGCTGTTCCTGGGCATGTATCTGATGCACCGCAGAAGATAAACCCCCGATGCCCTCTTTCACCCGACTGGGTGACCGTGTTCCATGGTCATCACGGTGCCGGCCGCACAGGCCGGAGGCGAAGGGGAGCGAGGGTGTCCATGACGGGAACCGCAAGCGCGGCCGGAGCCGCCACCGGCGCCGGCCCGGCCACGGTCCGCCGCGGCACGCTCACCCTCCCCGCCGCGCCCCTGGGCCCGGAGAACCCGCTCCCGCCGCTGCTCCCGCTGGACGAGGCACACCGCCTCGACCCCGCCGAACTCGCCGTGCTGCCGCCGGACGCCGCCCGGCAGGCCACCTGCGCACCGCTCACCTCGGTGCTGCCCACCCGGCTCAACGACGGCTACGGCCGCGCCCGCGAGGCCACCGAGGTCGCCACGCTCGTCCTGGAGAACGACCGGCTGCGCGCCACCGTGCTGCCCGGCTGGGGCGGCCGCGTCCACTCGCTGTTCCACAAGCCCACCGGGCGCGAACTCCTCTACACCAACCCGGTGCTGCAACCCGCCAACTTCGCGCTCAACGGCGCCTGGTTCTCCGGCGGCATCGAATGGAACATCGGCGCCACCGGCCACACCACTCTCTCCTGCGCCCCGCTGCACGCCGCCGCCGTCCCCGCCCCCGACGGCGGGCAGATGCTGCGGCTGTGGGAATGGGAGCGGCTGCGCGACACCCCCTTCCAGGTCGACCTGTGGCTGCCGACCGGCTCCGACTTCCTGCACGTCGGCGTTCGCATCCGCAACCCCCAGGACACCACCGCGCCCGTCTACTGGTGGTCCAACACCGCCGTCCCCGAGCGCCCCGGCACCCGGGTGCTGGTCCCCGCCGACTCCGCCTGGCACTTCGGCTACGAGCGCCGGCTGCGCCGCGTCCCGGTCCCCGGCACCCCCGGAGGACCCGACCGCACCCGCCCCGGGCACGGCGACCACCATCCCGCCGACTACTTCTACGACGTGCCCGCCGCGGCCCGTAAGTGGATCGCCGCCCTCGACGCGGACGGGCACGGCCTGGTGCAGACCTCCACCGCCGCCCTCCCCGGCCGCAAACTCTTCGTGTGGGGCACGGGCCCCGGCGGGCGCCGGTGGCAGCGCTGGCTCACCGAGCCCGGCACCCCCGGCTACGCCGAGATCCAGGCGGGCCTCGCCCGCACCCAGCTCGAACACCTCCCGCTGCCCGCAGGCGAGGAACTCAGCTGGCTGGAGACGTACGGCCCGCTGGCCGCCGACCCCGCCCGCAGCCACGGCGCCGACTGGGCCGACGCCCGCACCCACACCGGGCACGCGCTGGAGGCCGCCCTGCCCGCCGCCGCCCTGGACGCCGCCTGGGCCGCCTGGCGCCCGCACGCCGACCTCGCCCCCGGCGAACCGCTGCACACCGGCAGCGGCTGGGGCGCCCTCGAAGTCGCCCGCGGCGGCTACGAACTGCCCGGCACCCCCTTCGACCCCGCCACCCTCGGCCCCGCCCAGCGCCCCTGGCTCGCCCTCCTGGACACCGGCCGGCTCCCCGGCCACGCCCTGCCCGCCGCCCCGCCGGGACCCACCCTGGTCGCCCGGCCCTGGCGCGAGAAGCTGGAGTGCGCCACCCCCGGCGGCCCGCTGACCGACTACCACCTGGGCGTCGCCCAGTGGCACGCGGGCGACCGCGCCCAGGCCGTCCGCAGCTGGGAGCGCGCCCTGGCCGACGGCCCGAGCCCCTGGCCGCTGCGCGCCCTCGCCGTCGCCGATGCCCGCGCCGGGCACCCCGTCCGGGCCGCCGAACGGGCCCTGACCGCCGCCGAGCTGGCCCTGGCCGAACCCGCCTCCACCGAGCCCGCCCTGACCGCCCTCGCCACCGAAGCGGTCACCGCCCTGCTGACCGCATCCCGCCCGGATGCCGCCCGCGCCCTCCTGGAACGGCTGCCCGCGCCCGTACGCGCCCGGGGCCGGCTGCGGCTGCTGGCCGCCCGCACCGAACTCGCCCTGGGCCGGCGGGAAGCGGCCCGCGCCCTCTTCGACGAGCCCTTCGAGATCCCCGATCTGCGCGAGGGCGAGGAGTCCCTGCACGCCACCTGGGCCGCCCTCACCGACGAGCCGCTGCCCGCTCACTACGACTTCCGGATGCGGCCCGAGGACGGCCCGGAACCCGCCTGAACGACCGTACGGGCACCCCCCGCCCGACCGAACGGGCCCGAAACGGGCACTGTCTTTGACCGTACGGGCGCCCGCCCCTGCCATGGAAAGCGCTGTCCGCGTGCTGTCCGAAGCGGCCCCCCACCGCTCCGAACGGGCACAATCGGGCAGGATTCATCGAACACCTGGCCTGTTCGACGCCCCGTTCTCAACGGTAGAACTCTGCAAGCGGCCCGAACGGGCAGCGACAGCAACGCAGCTGTGCGGGTAAGGAGCGTGGACGCAATGACCGCTGAAGAGCGCCAGCGCGCCATCGTCGGCGCGGCACGCCGCGCCGGTTCGGTCGAAGTGGGCGCCCTCGCCGAAGAACTCGGCGTCGCCAAGGAGACCGTACGCCGCGACCTGCGCGCCCTGGAGGCCCACGGACTGCTGCGCCGCACCCACGGCGGCGCCTACCCCGTCGAGAGCGCCGGCTTCGAGACCACGCTCGCCTTCCGCTCCACCATGCACGTCCCCGAGAAACGGCGCATCGCCGCGGCCGCCGCCGAACTGACCGGCGAGGCCGAGACACTCTTCATCGACGAGGGCTACACCCCCCAGCTCATCGCCGAATCCCTCCCCAGGGACCGCAGCCTGACCATCGTCACCGCCTCCCTGGCCATCGCCGGCCACCTCGCCACCGTCCCCGGCTTCAACGTCCTGCTGCTCGGCGGCCGGGTCCGCGGCGGCACCCTGGCCACCGTCGACCACTGGACCACCCGGATGCTCTCCGGCTTCGTGATCGACCTGGCCTTCATCGGCGCCAACGGCATCTCCCGCGAACACGGCCTCACCACCCCCGACCCGGCCGTCAGCGAGGTCAAGCAGCAGGCCGTACGCGCCTCCCGGCGCCGGGTGTTCGCCGGCGTGCACACCAAGTTCGGTGCCGCCAGCTTCTGCCGCTTCGCCTCCGTCACCGATCTGGATGTGATCGTCACCAGCACCAGCCTGTCCACCGCGGAAGCCCACCGCTACAGCCTCCAGGGCCCGCAGGTCATCCGCGTCTGACACCCGAACGACCCCCGTCCGTCTCCCCGACCCCCCAGCGGGCGGTGCAACGCCGCACGCCCGAAACACCAGGAGAACCGACCATGCGCCGCAGTCAGAGCCGACGCGCCCTCCGCACCGCCGCCGCCGTCACAGCGGCCGGTGCCCTCCTCGCCGCCTGTTCCGGAGCCGGAGGTGGATCCGGCTCGTCCGGCGGCGACAGCATCAACGTCCTGATGGTGAACAACCCGCAGATGACCCAGCTCCAGCGGCTCACCGCGGACCACTTCACCAAGGACACCGGCATCAAGGTGAACTTCACCGTGCTCCCGGAGAACGAGGTCCGCGACAAGATCAGCCAGGACTTCGCCAACCAGGCGGGCCAGTACGACGTCGCCACCATCAGCAACTACGAGACGTCCATCTACGCCCGCAACGGCTGGCTCCACGAACTCGACCCGTACCTGCGCGACGACGCCGACTACGACGTCCAGGACATCCTCACCCCCATCCAGCTGTCGCTGACCGGTGAGGACGGCAAGCTCTACGCCCAGCCGTTCTACGGCGAGTCGTCCTTCCTGATGTACCGCACCGACGTCTTCGAGGAGCACGGGCTGACCATGCCCGAGCAGCCCACCTGGACCGAGGTCGCCGAACTCGCCGCCCAGGTCGACGCGGCCGAGGACGGCATGAAGGGCATCTGCCTGCGCGGCCTCCCCGGCTGGGGCGAGGTCATCGCCCCGCTCACCTCCGTGGTCAACACCTTCGGCGGCACCTGGTTCACCGAGGACTGGGAAGCCCAGCTGGACTCGCCCGAGTTCACCGAGGCCACCCAGTTCTACGTCGACCTCGTCCGCGAGCACGGCCAGTCCGGCGCCGCCCAGTCCGGCTACGCCGAGTGCCTGAACAACATGGTCCAGGGCAACACCGCCATGTGGTACGACGCCACCGCCGGCGCCGGCTCCCTGGAGGCCGACGACTCCCCGGTCGCCGGCAACATCGGCTACGTGCCCGCCCCCGTCGAGCAGACCGACTCCTCCGGCTGGCTCTACACCTGGGCCTGGGGCATCCAGGCGGCCTCCACCAAGGCCGACACCGCGTGGGAGTTCATCTCCTGGGCCTCCAGCAAGGAGTACGAGGAGCTGGTCGGTGAGACCCTCGGCTGGTCCAACGTCCCGGCCGGCAAGCGCACCTCCACCTACGAGAACCCGGACTACCAGGAGGAGGCCGCCGCCTTCTACCAGGTGACCCACGACGCCATCGCCGCCGCCGACCCGGTCAACCCCGGCGTCCAGCCCCGCCCGGTGCCCGGCATCCAGTTCGTGACCATCCCCGAGTTCGCCGACCTCGGCACCAAGGTCTCCCAGGAGATCAGCTCCGCCATCGCCGGCCGGCAGACCGTCGAGGAAGCCCTCGCCAAGTCCCAGAGCCTGGCCGACGCCGTGGCCGAGGAGTACCGCAACCGATGACCGCACCCGCTGTTCCGGCAGCGACTTCGCCCGGGACCGCGTCCCGGGCGAAGGCCTGGGCCACCCGCGCCCCGCTGCTCCCCGCCCTGATCTTCATGATCGTGGTCACCCAGCTGCCGTTCGTGGCGACTTTGGTGATCTCGCTCTTCGACTGGAACGCGCTCTACCCCGACGACCGTTCGTTCAACGGCCTCGGCAACTTCTCCACCGTGCTGTCCGACTCCGCGCTGCGGTCCTCGGTCACCACCACGGTGCTGCTGACCGCGTCCGTCGTGCTGATCAGCCTCGTGCTCGGCCTCGCCATCGCCCTGCTGCTGGACCGCAAGTTCCGCGGCCGGGGCCTGGTGCGCACCATGATGATCACCCCCTTCCTGCTGGTGCCGGTGGCCGCCGCCCTGATGTGGAAGCACGTCCTGTACAACCCGGAGTACGGGCTGCTCAACGGCATGCTCGTGTGGCTCGGCGACCTGCTGGGCTTCACCCCGCCGCAGCCCGACTGGATCTCCGAGATGCCGCTGCCGGCCGTGGCGCTCTCGCTGATCTGGCAGTGGACCCCGTTCATGACGCTGATCCTGCTGGCCGGCCTCCAGAGCCGCCCGCTGGAGCAGTACGAGGCGGCCCGGCTGGACGGCGCCGACAACTGGCAGATCTTCCGCCATCTGACGCTGCCGCACCTGCGGCGCTACCTGGAACTGGGCGCGCTGCTCGGCTCCATCTACATCGTCCAGAACTTCGACGCGGTGTTCACCATCACCCGGGGCGGCCTGGGCACGGCGAACCTGCCGTACGCGATCTACGAGGAGTTCTACCAGGCGCAGGACTACGGGGTGGCCTCGGCGGCCGGTGTGCTGGTGGTCATCGGTTCGCTGATCATCGCCATGTTCGCGCTGCGCGTGGTGTCCTCGCTCTTCCGCGAGGAGGGAAGCCGAGCATGAGCACGACCACGACCGAGACCGCCGTGTCGCCCCCGGCCAAGACGCCGCCGCCCGGCCGCACCCCGGCCACCGGCATCTCCCGCCGGCCCCGGCGCCTGACGTCCTTCATCCCCGGATTCCTCGCCTGGTTCGCCGGCCTGGTCTTCTTCCTCCCCGTGGCCTGGATGGTGCTCACCTCCTTCCACTCGGAGTCGGACGCCGCCAGCAACCCCCCGGCGCTCACCGCGCCGCTGACCCTGGACAGCTACCGGCAGTTCTTCAGCTCCGACGGTGCCAGCCCGTGGCCGCCGCTGATCAACTCGATGACCGCGTCGGTGGCCTCCACCCTGCTGGTGCTGCTGCTGGCGCTGCCGGCCGCGTACGCGCTGTCCATCCGCCCGGTCAAGGCCTGGCGGGACGCGCTGTTCTTCTTCCTGTCCACGAAGATGCTGCCGGCCATCGCCGGTCTGCTGCCGCTGTTCCTGTTCGCCAAGAACATCGGCTTCCTGGACAACATCTGGCTGCTGGTCCTCCTGTACACCTCGATGAACCTGCCCATCGCGGTGTGGATGCTCCAGTCCTTCCTGGCCGAGGTGCCGCCCTCGCTCATCGAGGCGGCCCAGATCGACGGCGCGAAGCTGCCGGCCATCCTGTTCCGGGTGGTGGGTCCCGTGGTGCTGCCCGGCATCGCGGCCACCTCGCTGATCTGCTTCATCTTCAGCTGGAACGAGATGCTGTTCGCCCGGGTGCTCACCGGCGTCACCGCCGAGACCGCCCCGGTGTTCCTGACCAGCTTCATCACCAGTCAGGGCCTGTTCCTGGCCCAGGTGTCCGCCGCGTCCCTCGCCATTTCCCTGCCGGTGCTCGCCGCCGGCTTCGCCGCCCAGGACAAGCTGGTCCAGGGCCTGTCGCTAGGAGCAGTCAAGTGAAAGCCGCACTCATCGAGTCCGTGGGCAAGGTCTCCCTGACCACCGTGCCCGACCCCACCCCGGGGCCGCGCGACGTGGTGGTGGAGGTGGCGGCCTGCGGGCTGTGCGGCACCGATCTGCACATCCTCCAGGGCGAGTTCGCCCCGACCCTGCCGATCATCCCGGGCCACGAGTTCGCGGGCGAGGTCGTCGGCATCGGCAAGGACGTCACCGAGGTCGCCGTCGGCGACCGGGTGGCGGTCGACCCGTCGCTGTACTGCTACGAGTGCCGCTACTGCCGCAACGGGCACGCCAACATGTGCGAACGCTGGGGCGCCATCGGCGTCTCGGTGCCCGGCGGTGCCGCCGAGTACGCGGTCGCGCCGGTCGCCAACTGCGTCAAGCTGCCCGAGCACGTCAACACCCAGGACGCGGCCCTGATCGAGCCGCTGTCCTGCGCGGTGCGCGGCTACGACGTGATGAACTCGGTGCTCGGCGCCCGGGTGCTCATCTACGGCTCGGGCACCATGGGCCTGATGATGCTGGAGCTGGCCAAGCGCACCGGCGCCAGCGGCGTGGACATCGTCGACATCAACCCCGAGCGGCTGGCCACCGCCCGCACGCTCGGCGTCAGCGCGGCGGCTGTCTCGGCGGACGAACTGGACCGGCCGCAGGGCTGGGAGATCGTCATCGACGCCACCGGCAACGCCGCCGCCATCCAGGACGGGCTCGGCCGGGTCGCGAAGGCCGGCACCTTCCTCCAGTTCGGCGTCGCGGACTACGCGACCACCGCCACCATCGAGCCGTACAAGATCTACAACCAGGAGATCACCATCACCGGCTCGATGGCCGTCCTGCACAGCTACGAGCGGGCCGCCGACCTGTTCGCCACCGGCATCCTGGACCCGCAGGTCTTCATCAGCGACCGGCTGCCGCTGGACCAGTACCCGCAGGCGCTGGACCAGTTCGCCAAGGGCGTCGGCCGCAAGACCGTGGTGACCCCGTAACCCGCGGGACGCTCACGCATGGAGCCGCGCCTCTCGACCATGGAGGGGCGCGGCTCCGCGCGCTTGACTGAGCCGCATGACCTTCCTGATGGCGGCCCTGCCGACCGCGACCCTCCTGACGGCGGCCTGTATGACCGGCGTCTTCTTCGCCTTCTCGGTGGCGGTGATGCCCGGCCTGAACGCCGTGGACCCCGGGCAGTCCGTCGCCGCGATGCGGAGCGTCAACGAACGCATCCTCAACCCCCTCTTCCTGGGCGCCTTCGTGGGTGTGCCCCTGCTGGCGGCCGGCGGCGGCGCGCTGCTGTTGCCGCGGGGTGAGCGGGGCGCGGCCGTCGCGCTGTTCGCGGCCGCGGGCGTCTACGCGCTGGGCGTGTTCGCCCCCACCGCGCTGGTGAACGTTCCGCTGAACGACCTGCTGGCCGCGGCCGGCACCCCCGACTCGGCGGAGCACGCGGCCCGTCTGTGGGCCGGCTACGCGCCCCGCTGGACCGCCTGGAACACCGCGCGGGCCGCCGCCGGCGCGCTCACCGTCCTGCTGACGGCCCTCGCCCTGTATCTGTGGGCGCGCGGCCCCGCCCCCGGGCGCGCGGGGTGAGCACCGCCCGGCGGCCCGGTCCGGCAAAAGTGTTTGCCGCCGCGACGACACCCGGTGAGGATGGTCCGGTGATCACTCCACCGGACCCCCGTACCCCCTCCGTACGCCCCCTCGCGGACGCCGACGTCCCCACCGCCGTCGACACCCTCGCCCGGGCCTTCGCCGACTACCCCTTCACCCGGCACGTCATCGCCGCGGACGGCCACGAGGACCGGGTCCGGCGCTTCCAGGAACTCTGCCTGACCCGGATCGGCAGGGAGTACGGCCGGGTATGGGTCGCCGACGGCGGCCGGGCCGTGGCCGTCTGGGCGGTGCCCGGCCAGGACCCCTCGCCCGCCTTCGCCGCACTCGCGCCGGTCTTCGCCGGACTGAGCGGCGACCGGGCCGCCGCCTACGCCTCGGCGGAGCAGGCCCTCGCCCCCCACCGCCCGCGGGAACCCGGCTGGTTCCTGGAGACGGTGGCCACCGCCCCCGAGGCCCAGGGCCGGGGCCTGGGCAGCGCGGTGCTGCGCCCCGGGCTCCGGGAGGCCGGGGAAGCGGGCCTCCCGGCGTTCCTGGAGACCTCGGACGAGCGGAACGTCAGGTTCTACGAGCGGCTCGGCTTCCGCGTCACCGCCGACGTCCGCCTCCCCGACGACGGCCCCCGCACCTGGTGCCTGCGCAAGGACCCGAGCTGAGGCACGCCGAGGGCTGGGGGCGGGCGGTCCGGCCGGACCGCTAGCGGGTCAGCAGGTCCCGCAGCCGGGCCGCCACCGCGGCCGGCGCCTCCTCGGCCATGAAGTGGCCCCAGCCGACCGTCTCGTGCCGCAGATCCGCCGCCCACGCCCCCCACAGCGCCGCCGCGTCGTAGCCCAGGGCCGCGCCCCAGTCCTGCTGGAGCACGGTCACCGGCATCCGCAGCCGGTTGCCCGCCGCCCGGTCGGCCCGGTCGTGGTCCAGATCGGCCCCGGCCGACGCCCGGTAGTCCGCCACGATGGAATCGACCGATGCCCGGCACGCGTCCAGATAGGCGGCCCGCACCGGGCCGGGGATCGCCGACGCGTCGCCCGCCCAGCCGTCGAGGAAGTACCCGAAGAACGCGTCGGGGGCACCCTTGATCAGCTCCTCGGGCAGCCCCGGCGGCTGCGCCATCAGATACAGGTGGAAGCCCACCGCCGCGCTCACCCCGTGCATCGCGTCCCACATGTCCAGGGTCGGCAGCACATCCAGCACGGCCAGATGGCTGATCGTCTCCGGGTGGTCGAGACCGGCGCGGAAAGCGACCAGCGCGCCCCGGTCGTGCCCGGCCAGCGCGAACCTCTCGTGCCCGAGCGCCTTGGCCAGGGCCACCGTGTCGGCGGCCATGGCGCGCTTGGAGTAGTCCCCGCCCACCGGCTTGTCACTGGCCCCGTACCCCCGCAGATCGGGGCAGATCACCGTGTGGTCCGCCGCGAGATCGGCGGCCACGTGCCGCCACATCAGGTGCGTCTGCGGAAACCCGTGCAGCAGCACGACCGGCGGCCCCGAACCGCCGACCGCCGTGTTCAGCTCCACCTCCTCCGCGACCCGGACCCGCCGGTACCCGAACCCCTCGATGACGGTCGCCGTCATGTCACTCACTTCCCATCCGCGTTGCGCTCGTCCCGCAGGACCCGACACCTCGACCCTCCACGGCGCGAATGAGCAGCCGATGAGTACGGTGAACGGGTGCGGGTCGACTTCGAAGTGCTGGGGCCGGTCACGGCGCGGGACGCCGCCGGGCGCCCGATCCCCCTCAAGGGGCCCCGCCACCGCGCGGTCCTCGCCCGGCTGCTCGTCGCCCACCGCCGCGTCGTCCCCGTCTCCCGGCTGGTCGCCGACCTGTGGGACGAGCCGCCCGCCGGCGCCGTACCCGCCCTGCGCACCTTCGTCGCCGCACTGCGCCGCGCCCTGGAGCCGGACCGCCCGCCCCGCACCCCCGCCCGGCTGCTGGTCACCGAAGGCCCCGGGTACGCGCTGCGCGCCGACCCGGCGACGGTGGACGCCGAGCGGTTCTCCTCGGCGGTCGCCGCCGCCACCACCCCCGACGCGCTGGCCGGAGCCCTGGCCCTGTGGCGCGGACCGGCCTACGCGGACGTCGCCGACGCCCCGTGGGCCCGCGCCGAGCGCACCCGGCTGGGCGAACTGCGGCTGCACGCCGTCGAGCGCCGCGCCGCGCTGCTGCTGGACCGGGGGAGCGCCGCCGAGGCCGTCCCCGACCTGGACGCGCACGTCACCGAACACCCCTGGCGGGAGGACGGCTGGCGGCTGCTGGCCCTGGCCCTGTACCGCACCGGACGGCAGGGCGACGCGCTGGCCGTGCTGCGCCGGGCCCGCACCCTGCTGGTGGAGCAGCTGGGCGTGGACCCGGGCCCGGCGCTGCGCCGGCTGGAGGCGGACATCCTGGCCCAGGCCGGATCACTGGCGGGCGGGGGAACGGTGGAGCGGGTGTGGGAGGAGACGGCCGCCGCGTACGACCGTACGGTGGCCGGCCGCTCCCGGGCCCGGCTGGAGTCGACGGT
>NZ_JBHWJL010000139.1:0-12606 GCF_042731495.1 Streptomyces sp. NPDC059853 | reverse complement strand
CCTGCGCGGTGACGGCCTTCAGCACGCCGCGCAGCTGCCCGGTGTGCTCACCGCCGCCCGCGATCAGCGAGCCGAGCAGCCCGGCCAGCGTCAGATCGCGCATGCCGCCGGCGCCGAGGCCGGCGACCATCGCGCCCAGGTCCTGGGTGAACGTCGAGCCCTCCTTGTCCAGCCACGGACCGGCCAGCGTCTGCGCGTGCTCGGAGCCGTTGATGAACCCGTCCAGGCCCTTGCCCGCCGAGATGGAGCCGATGAGCTTGTCGAAGAAGACGCTGTCGCCGCCCACGATGTCGATCTTGGCGTTCTCCAGACCGGCGGCCACCAGGGTGGCCTGCGCCTCGGCGATCTGCCGCTGCACGTCGATGCCGGCGATGCGGACCTCCTTCTCCGCCTCCAGGCGCAGCCGGTACTCCTCGTGCTCCCGGCTGGCGGAGTCCAGGGCGGCCATCGACTCGGCCTTGAGCTTGAGGCCCTCGGCCTCGGCGGTCATCTTCTCGCGCAGCGCCTCGGCCTCGGCCAGGCCCATCTCCTTGGCCGCCTCGGCCTCGGCGTGCCGGGTCTTGGCGATCGCGTCGGCCATCCGCTCCTTGACCTCGGCCTCGGCCAGGCCCTCGGCGGAGGTGTCGGCGCGCTTGCCCTCGGCCAGCCGGATCGCCGCCTGCGCGTCGAGGTCGGCGGACTTCAGCCGCGCCTCGGCGAGGGTCAGTTCCTCCTTGGCCTTGTGGAGGGCGGCGGCCTCGGCGGCCTCCGCCGCCTTGATGTCCTTGACCAGCCGCTCCTGCGCCTCGGCCTCGGCGGCGATGATGAGGGCCTGCCGCTCGCGCTCGGCCTCCTCGATCGCGCGCAGCTTCTTGATCTCCTCCTCCTGCTGGGCGACGGTCTTCTCGACCGCGATGCGCTCGCGCACCACGTCCGCGATGTCGCGCTTCTCGCCCTCCAGCTCCTTGTCCTTGGCGATGCGCTGGAGTTCGGTCTCGCGCTCGCGGGCGATGACCTCCAGGAGCCGGTCCTTCTCGATGCGCTCGTTCTCGATGGCGACGACGCGGTCGCGGTTGAGCTTGGCGACGGCGACCTCGCGCTCGCGGTTCTCGTTCTGCACGCCGAGGGCTTCCTCGGTCTTCAGGTGCGCGGTCTGCGCGCGCAGCCGCTCCTCGGCCTGGACGCGGGCGGTCTCGGCCTCCTCGCGGGCCCGGACGGACTCGATCTCGCGGTGCTGCTTGATCTCGGCATCGGCCTGGCGGCGCTCCAGTTCCAGGACGGCCTCGCGGGCGTCGACGTTCTGCCGGGTGATCTCCTTCTCCTCGTTCCGGCGGAACTCGTTGGTGAGGACGTTCTGCTCGGCCGTCAGCTCGGTGATCTTCCGGATGCCCTGGGCGTCCAGGATGTTGTCCTTGTCGAGCTGGGCGAGCGGGGTCTGCTCCAGGTAGTCGATCGCCGCGTCCTCCAGGCTGTAGCCGTTGAGGTCGGTGCCGATGACGGCGATGATCCGGTCGCGGAACTCGTCGCGCTTGGTGTACAGGTCGGCGAAGTCCAGCTGCTTGCCGACGGTCTTGAGCGCCTCGGAGAACTTGGCGTTGAACAGTTCCTGGAGCGTCTCGCGGTCGCTGGCGCGCTCGGTGCCGATCGCCTGCGCCACCTTGATGACGTCCTGCACGGTCTTGTTGACCCGCACGAAGAAGGAGATGCGGATGTCGGCGCGGATGTTGTCCTGGCAGATGAGGCCGTCGCGTCCGGTCCGGCCGATCTCGATGGCCTTCACGGAGATGTCCATGGTCTCGGCGCGGTGCAGTACGGGGAGCACCACGGCGCCGGTGAAGGTCACATCGACCTTGCGCACCTTGGAGATGATGAGCGCCTTGCCCTGCTCCACCTTGCGGAAGAGCCGGCTGAGCATGAAGACGACGGCGATGATGATGATCAGCCCGGTGGCGATGAGTACGCCGAGGCTGGTTCCTATCGTGTCCATCCGGTGGTGAACCCCTCGTGTCGGTCGAGAAGATGTCTTGCTGAAGAAGGAGACGCGGTGAAGACCGCGGGGCGCGCGGTGGCGCCGGTCGGGGGCGGTGCGGTGGCGGGCGGGGACGCGCTCAGCGCGGCAGGCGGTCCTCGATGTGGCCGGTCGCCGGGCCGGCGTCGTACGGCGCCACCCAGAAGATCTCGCGTTCGGGTTCGTAGCCGAAGATGAGCGCCCTGCTGCCGGCCCCGAGGTCGGCACCCTCGGGTCCTTCGGCGCGTACCTGGACGATGGCGGTGCCGCCGTCCTCGGCGGTGACCTCGGCCTGGCCGAAGTCGGCGGTGACACGGCTGGTGCGCACGACGCACACCTTGCCGACGAAGTCCTCGCGCAGGGACCCGGTCTCGGCCGGGAAGACCCGGCGCAGCGGCAGCACGAGCAGCCGGGCGGCGCCCCAGCCGGCCACGAGCGCGACCGGGACGGTGGCGATCCGGGCGGCGGTGGCGTCCAGCAGTTCGGTGCCGACCATGGCCGTGAACCAGGCGACGGCGATGAGCAGGGAGAGGGGGATCGCGGCGGGCACGCCGCCCAGGCCGAGCAGGGCCATGACACCCGCGAAGCCGCCGACGCCGTCGCCGCCGTCCCCACCCGCGTCCCCGCCGCCCTCGGCGACGGAGCCGCCGACGCCGAAGAGCACGCCGAAGATCCAGTAGAGCAGCACCACGGCGAGGGGGAAGGTGAAGATCACGGCCGGAAATGCCATGGCCGTGGTGAAGAAGTCCCCCATCTTCTGACCCCCCTATGGCGATATTGACAACATTTATACGCGACGAACGTTCGAACCGGTACCCCGGGGGGTATCCAGCGGCGTTACGTTCTGGTCGTGCACACCCATCCGGCGCGCATGGTGGCCCTCGGATTCGCCCTGGCGGTCGTGACGGGCACCACCGTGCTGGCGCTGCCGATCTCCCGCGCGGGCGACGGTTCGGCACCCCTGCTCACCGCCTTGTTCACCGCCACCTCCGCCGTCTGCGTCACCGGGCTCACCGTCGTAGACACCGGAACCTACTGGAGCGGTTTCGGTGAAGCGGTGATTCTTTTCCTCATCCAGGCGGGCGGCTTCGGCATCATGGCGCTCGCCTCCCTGCTCGCCCTGCTGGTCGTGGGGCGGCTGCGGCTGATGACCCTGCTGCACGCGCAGGCCGAGTCGAAGTTCGGGATGGGCGAGGTGCGCGGGGTGCTCAAGCGGGTCGCGCTCGTCACGGTGGCGGTGGAGGCGGTGACGGCGGCCGTCCTGACCGCGCGTTTCCACTTCGGCCACGGGCAGCCGCTGAGGGAGGCTCTCGGGTACGGCGTCTTCCACGCGGTGTCGGCCTTCAACAACGCCGGTTTCGGACTGTACGCGGACAGCCTCACCGGATACGCGCACGACCCGTGGGTCCTGCTGCCGGTGGCGGGCGCCGTGATCCTGGGCGGGCTCGGGTTCCCCGTACTGCTGGAGTTGCTGCGGCACTGGCGCGCGAACCGGGCGGCGCGGCGTGCCACCGCGGGCCCGGCCGGTCCCTCCGGCGTACCGCGCGGCTGGTCGCTGCACCTGCGGCTGACCCTGTGGCTGAGCGCCGCGCTGCTGGCCGCGGGGACGGCGCTCACCCTGCTGCTGGAGTGGTCCAACCGGGGCACGCTGGGGCCGCTGAGCGGCGGTGACAAGCTGCTGGGCGCGTTCTTCCACTCGGCGATGCTGCGCACCGCCGGCTTCAACGCCACCGACATCGCCGCCATGGAACCGGCCACGCTGCTCTCCTCCAGCGCTCTGATGTTCATCGGCGGCGGGAGCGCGGGAACGGCGGGCGGGATCAAGGTCACCACCTTCGCCGTCCTGGGGGTGGCCATCCTGGCCGAGGTGCGCGGCGAGAGTGCCGCGGGCGTGTTCGGACGGCGGCTGAGCCCTGCGGTGCTGCGGCAGGCGCTGACCGTGGCGCTGCTCGGCGTGGCCGCCGTCCTGGCCGCGTCCATCGCCCTGCTGGCCACGGTCGACGCGCGGGCCGACGTGGTGCTGTTCGAGGCGGCCTCGGCGTTCGGCACGGTGGGCCTGACGGCCGGCCTGACCGGCGAGTTGCCCGGGCCGGCGCAACTGATCCTGATCGCCTTGATGTTCCTGGGGCGGGTGGGCCCCATCACCCTCGCCTCCGCCCTGGCGCTGCGGGAACGCAAGCGGCGCTATCAACTGCCGGAGGAACGCCCGATCATCGGCTGAGCGCCCCGGCGGCAAGGACCGGGCGGCGATGAAGCGGAAGCGGAAGGAAACACGGACCATGCACTCGTCACGCTCCCGGCGGCAAGGCCGCCACGACCAGCGCGTCGCGGTCATCGGACTCGGCCGGTTCGGGATGTCGCTGTCCCACGAACTCATGCGCGGCGGCTGGGAGGTGCTGGGCGTGGACGCGGACGAGAAACTGGTGCAGCGGCACAGCGACGCGCTGACCCACGCCGCCGTGGCCGACTGCACCGACGCCGAGACGCTGCGGCAACTCGGTCTCCCCGACTTCCCCAAGGCGGTGGTGGCCATCGGCAGCGCGGTGGAGGCCAGCATTCTGGTGACCTCCCTGCTGCTGGACCACGGGGTGCCCACGGTGTGGGCGAAAGCGATCAGCCGCCAGCACGGCCGCATCCTGGAGCGGCTCGGCGCGCACCACGTGGTGCTGCCGGAACACGAGATGGGTGAGCGCGTGGCCCACCTGGTCACCGGTCGGATGCTGGATTTCATCCCGTTCGACGAGCACTACGCGCTGGCGAAGACGGTGGCACCGAGCGTGGCCACCGGCCGGCCGCTGGGCCGCACCCGGGTGCGTACCGCGCACGGGGTGACCGTGGTGGGCGTCAAGCGACCGGGGGGACGCTTCACGTACGCGACGGCCGACACGGTGATCGAGCCGGGCGATGTGATCATCGTCACCGGCGAGACGGCCGCCGTGGAGGCTTTCGCGAATCTGGGTTAGCTTTGCGGGCAGGTGAGCCGGGAAGTCTGGTCGGCAATATGTAAGGATTTGTCCGTTTCCAGCCCTCGGAGGCTCCCCCTGATGACCCCGACGCCTCAGTCCACCGCTCCCCCCGAAAGCCCGGAGGAGCGCGACCGCCGCTCGGTCGCCGACTTCCTGCGGCTGGAGGTCACCGGTGGGCTGATGCTGCTGGTCGCCGCCACACTGGCGCTGATCCTGGCGAACTCACCGCTCAGCGACACCTACACCTCGGTGCGCGACCACCACCTCGACCTCCCCTGGCTCGGTCTGAACCTCTCCATCGGGCACTGGGCCTCGGACGGACTGCTGGCCGTCTTCTTCTTCATCGCGGGTATCGAGCTCAAACGCGAACTGGTCGTCGGCCAGCTGCGCAAGCCGGCCGCCGCCGCCCTGCCCGTGGTCGCCGCGATCGGCGGCATGGCGGTCCCCGCCCTGGTCTATGTGACGATCAACGGCGTCCAGGGCGGGTCCCTCGACGGCTGGGCCGTGCCGATGGCCACCGACATCGCCTTCGCGCTCGGCGTCCTCGCCGTCGTCGGCCGCCGGCTCCCCTCCGCGCTGCGCACCTTCCTGCTCACCCTCGCCATCGTCGACGACCTCATCGCGATCATCATCATCGCGGTGTTCTTCGCCTCCGGCCTCAACCTGTGGGCACTGCTCGGCTCCATCGCCGGTCTCGCCCTCTTCGGCTTCCTGCACCACCGGGGCGTCCGCGGCTGGTACCTCTACGTGCCGCTCGCCCTGATCATCTGGGGCCTGATGTACAACAGCGGGGTGCACGCCACCATCGCCGGTGTCGCCATCGGCATGCTGCTGCGCACCACCGCCAAGCCCGGTGAGGAGCAGGCGCCCGCCGAGCACATCGGGCACCTCGTGCACCCGTGGTCGGCGGGGCTGTGCGTGCCGCTGTTCGCGCTGTTCGCCGCCGGGGTCGCGGTCTCCGGGGACACGTTCGCCGACATGATCCACGAACCGGAGGCGCTGGGCGTCACCCTGGGCCTGGTCCTCGGCAAGATCATCGGCATCTTCGGCGCCACCTGGCTCGTCGCCACCTTCACCAGGGCCACCCTGCACCCGAGCCTGAGGTGGCCGGACATCTTCGGCGCCGCCATGCTGGCCGGGATCGGCTTCACCGTCTCGCTGCTGATCGCGGAACTCGCGTTCGCGGGCACCCCGCACCTGGAGGAGCACGTCAAGGTCGCCGTCCTGCTCGGCTCGCTGATCGCCGCCGTCGGTGCCTCCATCCTGCTCACCGCGCGCGGCCGCGCCCACGAGCGGGCGGGCACCCCGCTGGACTGAGCCCTCCCCGGACGGAGCGGAGCCGCCCGGCCCGGCGCGGGCCGGGCGGTCACGGCTCGCGGACGGCGCGCCGGGCGCCGGACCCGCCCGGCTTCCCGGCGCCCGGGCCCGTACCGGCCCCGGGCGTCACTGGCACAGGGCCAGCACCTCATGGGTGTGGCTCTCCAGCCGGAACGGGCCGGCCGGCGCCGCCACCGGCGCGTGCAGCACCGCCCGCTCCCCCGTCACCAGCTGCCGCGCCCCGTCCGGGCGCACCAGCACGGTGCCCGCCGCCCGCAGGGCCAGCAGGTCGTCCCCGGTGCGCAGCAGCAGCGGGGCGCGCGGGCCGCCCGCGTGCACGGCGGTCCGCCCGGCCGCCAGCGCGGCCAGGAGCGCGCGCGGACTGTCGTCCTCGGCCAGCACCCAGGTGGTCGGCGAGCCGGGCGGCGGACGCTCGCCGCCGGGCCGGTGGAAGTCACTGCCGCCGATCGCGATGACATCGGGCCGCCAGGCCAGCGCCCAGGCCAGCGGCGCACCGTGGGCGCGATCGCGCCAGCTCGGGTGCCACAGCTCCACATGGCGGGGCCGGCGGCGCGGCTCCAGCGGCAGCCGCCAGGCGCAGTCGGTGGCCAGCGGGTGGTTGACGGACAGGACGCCGCCGCGCCGTTCGATCTGGGCGCCCCAGGTGTCGGCGGGTTCGCGGAAGTCCACCCAGCCGGTGTCGCCGAAGACGTTGGCGTGCCCGAGGTCGGTGGTGACCTCCTGCCCGGGGACCAGCGTGATGCCGTACCGCGCGCCCACGGCGGCGAGTTCGGCGTGGTGGGAGACGGTGTTGTGGTCGGTGACGGCGAGGAAGTCCAGGCCCCGGGTGACGGCGAGGGCCGCGAGTTCGGAGACGGTGAGCGCGCCGTCGCTGTGCACGGTGTGCGCGTGGAAGTCACCGGCCAGCCAGCGCATCCCGTCCACCGGCGGCAGCGGCGGGCGCGGCGGCCGGACCGGGGGCGCGGGCGGCGCCGCCTGCGCGGGCGGTACGGGGCGGCGGCCGGTGGTGACCACCCGCAGGGTGTACGGCACCCCCCGGGGCGGCACCCGGTGCAGCCGCAGCAGGACGTGCCACAGCCCCGGCTCGGGCTCACCGGGCAGATAACCGGGCGTGGCCCAGTCGGCGGCCACCGTGAAGCTCTCCCGGGCGCCGCCCGACCAGCCCCGGAACCCGCCGGGGCCCCAGCAGCCGAGATCGAGGACGCCACCGCCGTCCCGGTCGTACGCCAGCTCCACCCGGACCCCGGCCACGCCGCGCGGCACCTCGAACGGCAGCCGCCGCACCTCCTCGGCCAGCCGGTCCTCCGGACTCCAGCGGCCCCGGTGCACCACCTCGCTCAACCCCACGCCACCTCCCACCCACCAGAGTCCCCCCATCCACGCCCGCGCACCACCCCGCCGGGGGCGGGTGGGGCGGGTGGGGCGCCCGGCCCGGAACGGCAGCCCCGCGGACGGCGCCACCGACGACGGCATCCCCTACGAGCGGCCGCCTTTCGTCGCCATCGCGGGCGAGGACGGCGGCGGCGCCGAGGAGTTCGCGGCCGGCGCCACCGTCGTCGACAAGGCCATCGCCTCCACCCGGACCACCGGCCCGTCCTGCCTCATCGGCTCCATGGGCGGCTGGCACACCGCGCGCCGCGCACGGTGGCGGGCGGCGCTCACAGCAGCCGCCCGTCGCGGTAGACCAGGACGCGTTCCGGCCGGGGCAGCGCGTACCCCGTCTCGCCGACCGTCACCGGCAGGTCCTCCGGCACCGTCACCTGGAGCGGCGGGCCGCCCGCCACCGGGTCCAGGGTGAGCAGCTGGGCGGCGCCCAGGTTCTCGATCACCGTGACCCGCCCGGGCAGCGCCCCGGGGACGTCCGCCGGGTGCTGGGCCGTGTAGCGCAGATACTCGGGGCGGATGCCGTACACCACCTCGGCGCCGTCCGGCAGCGGGGCGGCACCGGTGCCCAGCGGCCCCGGCAGCAGGGTGTCGCCGACCCGGACCCAGGCGCCGCGCACCGTGCCGGGCAGCAGGTTCATCGGGGTCGAGCCGATGAAGGAGGCGACGAAGGTGTTCGCCGGGCGCCGGTAGACCTCGGTCGGGGTGCCCAGCTGGCGGATCCGGCCGGCCTCCAGGACCGCGATCCGGTCGGCCAGCGCCAGCGCCTCCGCCTGGTCGTGGGTGACGAAGACGGTGGTGACGCCGAGTTCGCGCTGGAGCCGCTTGAGGAAGGTGCGGGCCTCAAGACGCAGCCGGGCGTCCAGGTTGGACAGCGGCTCGTCGAACAGGAACACACTCGGGTGGCAGGCCATCGCCCGGGCGAGCGCGACCCGCTGCTGCTGCCCGCCGGACAACTGCCCGGGGCGGCGGGCGAGATAGCCGGCCAGCCCGAGTTCGGCGGCGACCTCGGCGACCTTGGCGGACCGCCGGTCGGCCGGTGTCTTCCTGATCTTCAGCGGGTAGCCGATGTTGTCCCGCACGGTCATGTGCGGGAAGAGCGCGTAGTCCTGGAAGACCATGGCCACGTCCCGCCGGCCCGGCGGCAGCGCGGTCACCTCCCGCTCGCCGATCGCCACCGTGCCGCCGGTGGCCGACTCCAGCCCGGCGATGGTGCGCAGCAGGGTGGTCTTGCCGCAGCCCGAGGGGCCGAGCAGCGCGAAGAACTCGCCGTCCCGGATCTCCAGGTCCAGGGCGTCCAGGGCCGTGACGTCGCCGGGGTACACCTTCGTCAGCCCGGTCAGGGAGATGGCCGCCATCAGCTCTTGATCCCTCCGTGGAAGCGGAAGCCGTAGCGGGAGCTGACGAAGAGGAACATCAGCACCACCGGCAGCGAGTACAGCAGCGAGAAGGTGGCGATCAGCGCGAGGTCCGGCTGGCCGCCCTCGGTGTAGAAGGTGTACATGACGACCGCGGCCGGGGATTTCTCCGGCGAGCGCAGCAGCAGGAACGGGATGAGGAAGTTGCCCCACACCTGCGCCACCGACCACACGGCGATGGTGGCCAGGCCCGGCCGCACCAGCGGCACCACCACATGGCGGACGATCTGGAGCGGGGAGGCGCCGAAGACCCGCGCGGACTCCTCGTACGAGCGCGGGGTGCCGTCCATGAAGTCCTTGAGGATGAAGACGGCGCTCGGCAGCAGCCCGCCGCCCAGCACCAGGATCACGCCCAGCTGCTGGTCGATCAGGCGGAGTTCGAAGGCGAGGTTGAACAGCGGCACCATGGCCGCCGTGCCGGTGACGATGGAGGACAGCAGCAGCAGGACGTACAGCAGCGCGTCCCGGCCCGGCAGCCGCACCCGGCTGAGCGCGTAGGCGGCGAGCGCCGCGAACACCACCACCAGCGCGCCGGTGCCGGCCGCCAGCAGCGCCGAGTTGCGCAGCGAGCGCAGCGCCTGCGGGTTCTCCAGCAGCTGCCGGAAGTTGTCGAGGGTGAACTGCGGCAGGGAGGCGGCGATGGTGGGGGTGCGGTCGAAGGGGGCGAAGGCCAGCCACAGCAGCGGCAGGGCGAAGAAGGCCAGCAGCAGGGAGAGCGCGGTGCAGCGGGCGATGGTGGCCAGGGCGCGGGTCACGCTGTCGTTCATGCGGCCGGCTCCTCGGTCCGCGACCGCAGCAGCCGCACGTACACCAGGGCGATCACCAGGTTGGCCAGCAGCATGAGGACGGACAGGGCCGCGCCGTAGCCGAGTTCACCGCCGTGCAGGGCGGTGCGGTAGAGCAGGACCGGCATGATCTCGGTGCGGTTGTCGGGGCCGCCGCCGGTGAGCAGGAACGGCGTGAAGTCGTTGAACGTCCACAGGCTGATCAGCAGCAGATTGGTGAGGACGTGGCCCTTGATGCGCGGCAGCACCACGTCCCGCAGCTGCTGCCAGGTGGAGGCGCCGGCCAGCCGGGCGGTCTCCAGCTGCGAGGGCGGCACGTTCCCGAGGGCGGCGGCGTACAGCATCATCGAGAAGGCGGTGCCGCGCCAGATGTTGAAGACGATGATGGACGCCATCGGGTGCTCCAGCAGCCAGGCGGTGCCGGGGGTGCCGAGCAGGGCGTTGAGGGTGCCGTCGTCGCGGTCCAGCAGGGCGATCCACAGGAACGCCACCACGGAGGACGGCAGGATCCAGGCCAGCAGCACCAGCGCCTCGACGAGGCGGCGCAGCACTCCGGTGCGCTCGCGCAGCAGCCAGGCGATGGTGAAGCCGAGCAGCGCCTGACCGAGGACGGCGGAGCCGATCACGAACTGGAGGGTGAGCCACAGGGAGTCGGTGAACCGGTCCTCGTTCAGGGCGCGTTCGAAGTTGTCCAGGCCGATGGCGCTGGGGTCGGCGGCGGCCGGGCCGGTGAGCCGGTAGTCGGTGACGCCGAGGTAGAGCGTCCACAGCGCGGGGAGCAGCAGGAACGCGACGATGAGCAGCAGCGCGGGGGCGGTGAACAGGCCCGCCCTGAGCCGGCCGAGGCCGGCCGCGTCACCGCCCGGCGATGTGCCCGGCACCGCCGACGACCTCCGTGAGCGCCTCCTGGTAGTCCGCGGCCGCCGTCGCCGGGTCGGTGCCGGAGATCACCTGGGCGGTGGCCTCCTGCAACAGCAGGGACACCCGCGGGTACTCGGCCAGGGGTGGCCGGTAGAAGGTGAGCGGCAGCACCTCCTCGGCGACGAAGGTCAGCATCGGGTCGCCGGCCAGGACCACCTCGTTGACATCCGTGCGGGCGGTGATGCGGGCGTCCTGGCCGTCCATCGCGGCCCGGAGGGCTTCGGCGGAGTTCATGAACGCCAGCAGTTCGAAGGCGAGTTCCGGATGGTCGCCGGCCGGGTTGAGGACGCGGACGCTGCCGCCCGACATGCTGACGAAGTCCTGCCCCCCGGCGCCGGCCCCCGGGGTGAGGGCGGGGATCCTGGCGTAGCCGACGGCGGTGTCGCGGTCGGCCATCGGCGCGGTGCCGCTGTCCGGGTCGAGTACGCCGCGCCACAGGTAGTCGCCCTCGGCGAGGATGCCGACGCGGCCCTCGGCGAACCGCTGGAAGGACTTGTCCCGGCCCTGGGCCTCCTGCTGGAGCAGCGGGTCGCCGAGCCCGCCGCCGTACACCTCCGCGTACAGGCCGAGGACGGCCTCCAGCGCGGGGCCCGCGCCCAGCCACCGTGTCCCGTCGTGGATCTGCGCCCCGGCGCCGGCCAGCAGCGGCAGGACGCCCTGCATGGTGGTGGCCTCGCCCATGGCGGTGCCGCCGTTGAGCTGGATCGGGATCACCTCGTCCAGGGCGGACAGCGCGCGCCCGGCGGCCAGGATGTCCTCCCAGGACTCCGGCTGCCAGTCGGTGGGCAGCCCGGCCTCGGCGAACAGGCCCTTGTGGTAGTAGAGCACCCGGCCGTCGGTGCCCCACGGGATGCCGTACAGCTCGCCCTCGAAGCCGGCCAGGTGCCGGACGGCCTCGGGGATGTGCTCCCAGCCGTCCCAGGCCAGCTGGTCCGCGTCCAGTGGCTCGATGTAGCCGGCCTGCGCGAACTCGCCGACCCAGATGCCGTCCAGGGTGATGATGTCGGGTCCGGCCCCGGCCTGGAGGTCGAGGGCGGTCTTGGTCTTGTACTGCTCGTCGTCCACGCCGCTCGGTTCGAAGGAGACGGAGACCTCCACCCCCCGGGCCGCCTGCTCCTGCTCGAAGCGCGGGATGACCCACTCCTCGATCCAGGCGGCCTCCTCGGCGTTCTTGCCGCCGGCCACGGCGTTGGCGCTGATGGTGAGCCGCGCCGTGCCGTCCCCCGTACCGTCGCCCGATCCCGCGCAGCCCGTCAGCAGCAGCCCCACGGCCACCGCGCCGCCCACCCGCGACACCCGCACCGCCCTCAGCCCCTCTCCGCTCCGAGACGCCTACCAGAGGGATGTACCCGAGCAGCGGAGGGCCGTAAAGGCCCTGCGGTCAGGGCCTGATGAGGAGCTGCAGCTCGAAGGTGTAGCGCGAGGCGCGGTAGAGGTGCGTGCCGTACTCGACCGCCCGGCCGGTGTCGTCGAACGCGGTGCGCTGCATCGTCAGCAGCGGCGCGCCGGGTTCCTCGGCGAGGGCGGCGGCCTCGGTGGCGGTGGCGGCCTTGGCGCCGATGGACTGCCGGGCGCTGTGCAGGGTGGTGCCGGCGGCGCGCATCAGCCGGTAGAGGCCGGTGGCCTCCAGGTCGGCGTGGGTGAGCGTCAGCAGGTCGAGCGGCAGGTAGTTGCGCAGCCGGGCGATGGGGTCCTCGCCGTGGGTGAGCCGCAGCCGCTCCACGCGCCGTACCGGGGTGGCCGCCGCGAGGGCCCGGGCGGCGGCGGCCGCGCCCCCGGCCGCCGGGGACCACAAGGGGAGCCCGCGC
>NZ_JBHWJL010000138.1:0-12679 GCF_042731495.1 Streptomyces sp. NPDC059853 | reverse complement strand
TGCGGCGAGCCGTGCTGCCCGTCCCGGCGGGAGGTGCGGACGATGACCCTGGGACGGCACTTCATGCTGCGCCTCGGCGGGCTGCCGGTGGAGAGCGTGCGCCGGCTGCGCGCGCCCGCCTCCCGGGCGTGGGCGGACGAGGTACTGGAGCGCACCGCGCGGCTGGCCGCCGAGGGCGAGCGGATCGGCGATCTCCTGCACGGCCTGGTCGGGCGGACCGGCGCGGCCGAGGCCGACGCCGCCGCCCGCCGGACGCTGCTGCGGCTGCGGCGCGAGGTGTTCAACAACCGGCTGCCGCATGCCGCCGAGCCGGGCCTGGAACTGGTGCAAGCGCTCGACCCGGCTGCCGGAGCGGCGCTGGCCGGCTGGCTCACCGCCCGCCGCGACCTGGCCCGCCGCACCGCCGAGGGCGAGGACCTGCTGCGCGAGGAGACCGCCGCCGCCCGCGCGGCGCTGCGCGAACTCGCCGCCGAGGAGCGGCTGCGCGCCGGTCTGCTGCTCGCCTCGCCCGCCCTCGACGGACAACTGGACGGCTATCTGCGGGACCCGAAGGACGACAAACGCGCGCGCAAGATCGAACGGTCCCTGCTCGCGTACCTGTACCGCACGGCCACCAAGACCAGCCCGTTCGCCACCTTCACGGGCGTCGCGCTCGGCGAGTTCACGGAGACGCCGGAGAGCGACGCGGCCGGCGGGGCCACCGGAACCGCCGCAGCGGACCGGACCGCCAGAACCGCCGCACCCGGCCGGGCCGCCGCCCCCGTTGTGCCGGGCCGGGGCCTGGACGCCGCCGGGCCGTGGCGCAGTCATCCGCGCCTCAACGTGCTCGCCCTCGGCCGTGTCGCCGAGGCCATCGTCGCCGACCCCGCCCGCCGCGCCGATCTGCCGGTGACCCTCGCCTCCGGCTGGGGCCGCGAGGAGGACCGGGTCCGGTACGTACGGCGCTGGGTGACCGCCGGGGACGACGACACCGCCGTCACCTTCGACACCGTCAAGGACCGGCTGTTCTTCCTGCGCCGCAGCGGCGCCCTGGAGCGGATGCTCGGCCTCTTCGAGCGCCGCCCCGTCCTGCGGCACGGTGAACTCGCCGCCTGGCTCGCCGAGGTCAGCGGCGCCGGCCCGGCCGAGGTGGACCGGTACCTCGCCGCCCTCCTCGACGTCGGCATGGTGCAGATCCCCGCGCTGCGCACCCAGGTGCACGACACCGACCCGCTGCGGGCCTTCCAGGGCTCCCTGCGCACGCTCGGCCGCCCGTGGGCGGACCGTGTCGCCGACGCGCTCGACGCGCCCGCCGCCGCCCTGGACCGCTACCCGCACGCCGGGCCGGCCGAGCGCCGTACGCTGCTGGCCCGGCTGCGCACCCAGCTGGCCGATCTCCAGCGGGAGCTGGGTGCCGGGACGCCGCGCGTCCCGCGCACCCTGCTGTACGAGGACGCGCTGGCCCCGGCCGTCCGCACTCCGCGCGCCGCCTGGGAGCGGCCGGTCGCCGCCGGGCTGCGCGCCGTCGAACGCGTCCTGCCCGCCTTCGATCTGACGCTCCCGCAGCGCATCACCTTCCAGGGCTTCTTCCTGGCGCGTTACGGGCGCGGCGGGCGCTGTGACGATCTGCTGAAGCTGGTGCACGACTTCCACGAGGACTTCTTCGACCAGTACCTCTCGTTCACCGCCCGCCGCACCCCGTTCGACGGGCAGGGCCGGTACGTTCCCGAGCCCAACTGGCTGCGGCTGCCCGCCCTCACCGCCGTGGACGCGGCCCGCGGCGTCTTCGCCGACGGGATGCGCGCCCACTGGGAGCGGCACACAGCGGACACCGCCACCGCCACCGCCGCCACGTCCGCTGCCACCACCGGCGACGAACTCGTCCTGGACGCCGCGCTGCTGGACGACGTGGCCGCCGCCCTCACCCCCGCCGCCCCCGCCCGCCCGCTGTACAGCCACCACGTCCAGCTCGCCGGCGACCTGGCCGTCCTCAACCGCTCCTACGGCGGCCTGTCCTTCCCCTTCAGCCGCTTCACCCACTGTCTGGCGGAGGCCACCACCACCGCGCTGCGCGAGCGGGCCCGCGCCCTGACCCCGGAGGGCGCCGTCTTCGCCGAGGTCACCGGCGGCCCGGTCACCTCCAACCTCAACCTGCACGCCCGGCTCACCGACTACGAGATCGTCTGCCCCGGCGAGACCAGCGGCGTACCGGAGCGGGACCGGCTGCACCTCGACGACCTCTACCTGGAGCACGACACCGCCGCCGACCGGCTCGCGCTGCGCTCCCGGCGGCTGGACGGCACCGAGGTCATCCCCGTCTACCTCGGCTATCTGGTGCCGCTCGCCCTCCCCGAGATCCCGCGCACCCTGCTGCTGCTCTCGCCCAGCTCCATGGCCCCGGTCGACGTGTGGGGCGGGGTCCCCGCCGCCGAGCCGGACGAGGGCGTCACCCGGCGCCCCCGGGTGCGCCACGGCGATCTGGTGCTGGCCCGCCGCAGCTGGGGCGCGCCCGCCGCCGTCCTGCCGCTGCGCGCGCCGGGCGTCACCGAGCCCGAGTGGTTCCTCGGCTGGCACCGCTGGCGGCGCCGGCACCGGCTGCCGGCGCGGGTGTTCGTCACCGTCGCCGACAGCGGCGCGCGCGGCGCCACCGGCGCCAAGCCGCAGTACCTGGACTTCGACAGCCCGCTGTCGCTCGCCGCCTTCGAGGCCCTGCTGAAGTCCCCGGCCGCCCGTGCCGTCTTCCGCGAGGCGCTGCCCGACGAGGACGCGGCGCACACCCGTACCGAACGCGGCACCCATGTCGCCGAGCTGTCCGTGGAGACCTTCTGATGACCGCACCCGCCGCCCCGTCCGGCGCCTGGCAGGCCACCCACATCCACTACGCCGCCAATCCGCGTCCGCTGCTGCTGCACTGCGTGCGTCCGCTGGTCGCGGGGCTGGAGGCGGACGGGCTGCTGGCCGGCTGGTTCTTCATCAACTACTGGCTGGAGGGGCCGCACGTACGGCTGCGGCTGAAGCCGGTGGACGCCGCCGCGGGGCCGGAGGTGCGCCGCCGCACCGGGGCGGCGATCGACGCGTTCCTCGCCGAGCGGCCCGCGCTGTACGAGGTGGACGCCGGTTTCCTCAAGGACTTCTACAACCAGCTCTTCGAGATCGAGTTCCGCGCGGACGAGCGCGTCCCGTATCTGGACGCCGACGGGCAGATGAACCTGCGGCCCAACAACAGCCACGCGCCGATGCCGTACGAGCCGGAGTACGGCAAGTACGGCGGCCCGGCCGGGATCGAGCTGGCCGAATGGCACTTCCGGCACTCCAGCGAACTGGTCCTCGACGCCTTCCGCACCAAGAACCTCCATCTGCGCACCGTGCTCCTGGGTACCTCGGCGCAGCTGATGACGGTGATGGCGGCGGCCTTCATCCCCGGCGAGCGCGAGCTGGCCGACTACCTGGACGACTACTACACCTTCTGGCACCGGGCGTTCCCCGACACCGGTTTCATCGGCTCCACCGAGTACGAGCGCAAGGCCGACGAGGTGGGCCCGGACCTGGCCCGCTGGTACGCCAGGATCCGGGCCGCGCTGGACGCGGGGGAGCCGGGCCGGCTGCCGGGGTTCCTGGCGGGCTGGGCGGAGCACTGCGTCGCGCTGCGGGAGCGGGCGCACGCGCTGGCGGTGGAGGGGCGGCTGGTGTTCCGGTCCTGGGACGGCGACCGTGAGGAGCGGATCACGGACCCGGACGCGGCCCTGGTCCGGCTGCTGTCCCCGTACATGCACATGACCAACAACCGGCTGCACGTCACCATCCAGGACGAGGCGTACCTCTCCCACGTGCTGGGACGCGCCCTGCGCGGCTGGGTGATGACCTCGTGACCGCCGCCACCCCGGCCGGCTACCGCCCGGCGCTGCGCGACGGCGTCCTGCTGAGCGAGCCGCTGCTGCACGGGGCCAGAACGGTGCACCTGGTCCGGCACCCGGGCAGCGGCCAGTCGTTCGAGGTCGGCGTGCGCGAGCACTTCCTGCTGGCCCGGATGGACGGCCGGCGCACGCTCGGCGAGCTGGGCGCGGCGTACGCGGAGGAGTACGGGCGGCGGCTGGGCGACGCCAACTGGCGGCAGCTCCTCGCCCTGCTCGGCACCAAGGGCCTGCTGGCGGACGCCCCGCACCCGGCCGCCGTCCACGAACCGCCCGCCGCCCCACCGGCGCGCCCCGCCGGGCGCCCCGCCAACCGCCTGCTGCGCGGCAGCATCCCGCTGGTCGCCGACGCCGGTGCCGCCGCCGCCCGGCTGCACCGCGCGGTGCGCCCGCTGCTGACGGCCCGCTGCGTCCTGCCGCTGCTCGCCCTGATCGCCGCCATGGAACTCACCCTGGCCCTGCACCTCGGCGCCCTCCTGGACGGCGCCGCCACCGTCCTGCGGCACCCGGTGCTGCTCGCCGCCGTCTTCGCGCTGCTGTGGCTGAGCACCGCCCTGCACGAACTCGCCCACGGCGTGGTCGCCCGGCACTACGGCGGAACGGTTTCCGCGATCGGGTTGCGCTGGCGGCTACCGATGGTGATCATGTATTGCACGGTTGACAACTACCGCTACCTGGCGACGCGTTGGCGCCGTATCCAGATCGCGGCGGCCGGGGCCGTGATGAACGCCCTCTTCCTGCTCCCCTTCTTCCTGTGGTGGCTGCTCGCCCCGGCGGGCGGCACCAGGGACGCCCTCGCCGGGCTCCTGTTCCTCGGCTCCCTGCACGCCTTCACCATGCTCATCCCGCTCCCCCCACTGGACGGCTACACCATCGTCAGCCAAGCCGCCGGCGTCACCGCCCTCGCCACTTCGAGCCGCGCCCACCTCGCCGCCGCGCTGCGCCGCGACCGCACCGCGCTGGCCCGCTACCCGCGCCGCGCCCGCCGGGTGTACGCCGCGTACACCGCGCTCGCCGCCGCCACCGTCGCCGCCCTGCTCGCCCTCCTCGCCGCACTCGTCCACACCCTGCTCACCCGCTGAAGGAGCCTCCCGTGCCCACCGCCGACCCGGCCGTCGAACTGTCGGACATCCACAAGAACTACGGCCCCCAACGCGCCGTGGACGGCATCTCCTTCACCATCGCCCGGGGCGAGTTCTTCGGACTGCTCGGCCCCAACGGCGCCGGCAAGACCACCCTGATCGAGATCATGGAAGGACTGCGCCGCGCCGACAGCGGCACCGTCACCGTCCTCGGCCACCGCCCCTGGCCGCGCGACACCGCGCTGCTGCCCAGGATCGGCCTCCAGACGCAGAGCTCGGCGTTCTTCGTCCGGCTCACCGCCCGCGAACACCTGTCCACCGTCGCCGCCCTCTACCGCGCCGAGCCGGCCGCCGTGGACCGTACCCTCGCCCGGGTCGGCCTCACCGACCGGGCCGGCGTCCGCGTCGAGGACCTCTCCGGCGGCCAGCGGCAGCGCCTGGCCATCGCCTCCGCCCTCGTCCACGACCCCGAACTCATCTTCCTGGACGAACCCACCGCCGCCCTCGACCCGCAGGCACGCCGCGAACTGTGGCAGGTCCTGCGGGAACTCAAGGGCGCGGGCCGCACCATCGTCTACACCACCCACCACCTCGACGAGGCCGAGGCCCTGTGCGACCGCGTCGCCATCGTGGTCGACGGCAAGGTCACCGCACTCGACACCCCCAACCGGCTGATCGCCGCCGGCTCCACCGCCACCCGGCTGGTCGTCCCCGCCGACCGGCTCACCCTGGAAGCGGCCCGCGCCCTGCCCGGCGTCATCGGCGCCACCCTGGACGGCGACGCCGTGATCCTGGAAACCGCCGACGCCGGCCCGCTGCTGGCCGCCGTCGAACGCGCCGCGGGCGGCCTGCACGGCGTCCGGACCCGCACCGCCACCCTGGAGGACGTCTACCTCCAGCTGACCGACCAGTCCTGAAGCGACGGAGCACGAGACCATGAGCGCCTACGCGGCCCTGAGCGCGGCCGGCTACCGGGCCTACACCCGCGACAAGACCACCCTCTTCTTCACCTTCGCCTTCCCCCTCCTCTTCCTGGTGGTCTTCGGCCTGATCTTCAGCGGCCAGACGGTCGAGGAGAGCGGCCGGCCCTACATCGCGTACATCGCCCCCGGCGTCCTGTCCTGGGGCGTGGCCAACGCCGCCGTGTTCGGCGTCGGCTTCGTCCTCATGCAGTGGCGGCGCGACGACCTGCTGCGCGTCATCCGCATGACCCCGACCCCGCTGACCTCCGTCCTCGGCTCCCGCTACGTCCTGGCCGTCGGCATCGGCCTCGTCCAGGCGGTGCTGTTCGTCGCCGTCGCCCTGCTGCCCGCCTTCGGCCTGGAACTCGCCGCCGGCTGGTGGCTGGCCGTCCCGCTGCTGGTGCTCGGCGTCACCGCCTTCCTGGCGCTCGGCGCCATCGTCGGCACCTACGCCCGCACCCCGGAGGCGGTGGCCGCCGTCGCCAACTGCCTGATGGTGCCGATGGCGTTCCTGTCCGGCTCGTTCTTCCCGCTGGACGCCATGCCGTCCTGGATGCAGACGCTCTCCTGGATCTTCCCGCTGAAGTACCTCAACAACGGCGTCTCCACCGCCCTCACCGGCTCCGGCAGCGGCGCCGACATCGCCCTCGGCGCCGCCGGGCTCGCGGCGTTCGCCCTCGTCTTCGGCGCCGTCGCGCTGAAAACCTTCCGCTGGAGCGACCGGACCTGAGAAAGGGCCCCCATGCTCGTCACCACCGCCACCCCCCTGGAGGCGGCCCGCGCACAGCTGGCGGACGCCCTGGACACCACCGTGGTCACCCTCGGCGCCACCGACGCGCTCCAGTGCGCGGGACCCGACCCGTACGCCGGCCGGCGGCCCGCCGCCACCGTCCACCTCAGCGCGCGGGCCGTCCTCCTCGGCCCCTGGGGCGCCACCGGGACGGGCACCGGCTGCGGGCAGTGCCTCGCCATGCGCTGGCAGCGGCTGCGCACCCGCTCCGAACGGGAGGCGCTGGAACTGGGCTCCGACCCGGCCGGCGGCACCGGCTGGCCGGTCCTCACCGACCACGCGCTGGACGCCGTCCGCGCCACCCGGGCCGCGCTCGCCGGCCGGACCCTGCCCCCCGGCGAACCCGCCCGCGTCACCCGCCTCGACCTGGCCACCCTCGCCCTGGCCACCTTCCCGCTGCTCCCCGAACCACTGTGCCCGCACTGCGTCCACCCCACCCCCGGCACCGCCGGGGCCGCCCGGATGCGGCTGCTCCCCGCACCGCGCACCGCGGGACACCGCACCCGCCCACTGGACTCCTACCGGCTCCCCGAGGCCGCCCTCGCCAACCCGGTGTGCGGCGCCCTCGGCTCCCGCACCGAACTGAACCCCGTCTCCACCACCACCGCCCCCGTCTCCGGCAGCCACTTCGTGCGCGGCCACGCCGGACTCAACGACGTCACCTGGAGCGGCCAGGCCACCCGCTACGACACCAGCCGCCGCCTCGCCCACCTGGAGGGCCTGGAACGCTACGCCGGCACGCACGCCCGGCGCGGCATCGCACCCGTACGCGCCTCGTACCACGACCTGCTGCGCACCGAGGGCGCGGCGGCCGTCCTCGACCCGGCCGCCTGCGGCCTCTACCCGGAGGACACCTACCGGACCGACCCGCTGCTGTCCCCGTTCGACCCGGACCGGGACATCCCCTGGCTGTGGGGGTACTCGCTGCGCGCCGAGCGGCCCGTGCTGGTACCGGCCCGGCTCGCCCACTACGGGGCGGGGGAGCGGTCCGACAACTTCGTCTTCGAATGCTCCAACGGCTGCGCCACCGGCGGCACCCTCACCGAGGCCGTCCTGTTCGGCCTGCTGGAACTGATCGAACGCGACGCGTTCCTCGTCGCCTGGTACGGACGCAGGCCGCCCACCCGCCTCGCCCTCGACACCTGCCGCGACCCCGCCGTCCGCACCGCCCTGGACCGGGCCGCGCTGCTCGGCTACGACGTGCACGCCTTCGACACCCGCGCCGACCTGCCGGTCCCGGTGGTCACCGGCGTGGCCGTCCGGCGCGACGGCGGCCTCGGCCATCTGTCCTTCGGCGCGGCGGCCGGCCTCGACGCCGAGGCGGCCGTCGACGGCGCGCTCTCCGAGGTGCTCACCTACATCCCGCACCTGCCCTTCCAGGTGGGGGAGCGGCTGCCCGAACTCCGGGCCATGGCCGAGGACCACGACCGGGTCGTCCACCTGAAGGACCACGCCCAGCTGTACGGCCTGCCGGAGATGGCCCGGCACGCGGCGCACTTCCTCGCCCCCTCACCCGCCACCGCCGTGCACGAGGCGTTCGCCGACTGGGAGGCGGTACGGCCGCGCACCGGCGACCTGCTGGACGACCTGCACGCCCTGCGCGACGCGCTGACGGCGGCGGGCCACGACGTCATCGCGGTCGACCAGACCACACCCGAGCAGGCCGCCATCGGCCTGCACACCGTGGCCACCCTCGTCCCCGGCCTGCTGCCGCTCGACTTCGGCCACCGCCGCCAGCGCGCCCCGCTGATGCCCCGGCTGCACCGGCTGGCCGGCACCACCGGCCTCAACCCGGCGCCGCACCCGTTCCCGTAGCCGGTGTCACCCCCGGGCGGCGGGACGGGCGACGGTGATGATCTCCACGCTGTCGTCCGTCACCGGCGAGCCGTCCCAGTCGCCGTGCTGGCGGACGATCTCCAGCCCGGCGCCGGCCAGGAAACCGGCCAGCTCCGGGCGTTCCAGGAAGCGCAGGGTGCTGTGACTGACCTGCGGGGCGGCCCCGTCGGTGGTGTAGGTCGTGGAGAAGCTGACGGTGCCACCGCCGACCCGGGTCACCCGGTGCTCGGAGCGGATCCGGCGGCCGTCCGCGTCGGTCACCTCGCGCGGGTACTCCGGCGTCCAGCGCTCCCAGGCGCGGTGCGCCGGGTTGCGGGTGTCGAACGCGAAGAGGCCGCCGGGGCGCAGCGCGGCGCGGATCGCCGCCAGGTTGGTGCGCAGATCCTCGTCGGTGACGAACACCTGGAAGGCGTGACCGGACATCACCACCAGGTCGAACTCCCGCTCCCAGGACACGGTGGACAGGTCGCCGTGCACCCACTCGATGTCCGCGCGCCGCCGGGCGACCTCCAGCATGCCGGTGGCCGGGTCGACGCCGGTCAGCCGCCCGGTGTGCCCGGCCTCGCGGGCCCGGTGCAGCAGCATCCCGGTGCCGCAGCCCACGTCCAGCACCCGCTCGGCCGCCATCACCAGCGGGAAGTAGTAGGCGAAGTCGCCGCGGGGGTCCCAGGGGCAGACGTGGTCGTACCACTGGGCGAGTTCAGGGTTCTCGAACTGTCGGTCGGCCATCGGCGCAGTCTGCCGCCCCACCCGGCGCGGCGCGACCGGATTTCCCGCCCGCAGGGGGGCACCGGTCCCGGGACGCGCGGAAGGCGGCCCCCGTCCGGGGACCGCCCGCCGTGCGCTCGGTGCCCGGGATCAGGCGGAGCAGGAGGTGGTGCTCGTGGTGCTGGAACAGGTCGAGGTGGAGGAGCAGGACGTGGAACCGGCCAGCACGACCTCGGCCTCGTCCGAGTAGTCCGAGATCTCGAACGTCTCCGACTCCAGCTCCAGGATCTCGTCGGCGAGGGTGGACAGCTCGGGCTTGTTCGACATGGCAATCTCCTTCGCGGAAAGGGCGCTTCGGGCCCCGGCCCCCGCCGCGTCCGGCGGTACGCTGGGGAACCCGATGCTCATTCCAGCCCCGGCCGCCGACAGATGGACCCGCCAACCGCTGTCAGTGCGCTGACACCCCCTGTCGGCGGGCTGACCCGACGATGGTGGCGCCGCACCGCGATGATCGATGCCCCGCTGCGTGAGGAGGGAGCCGCCGTGGCCGTCACCCCGGACGTCCTCCGCCCGGCGCTGGAGCTGTATCTCGCCCTGCACACCCGGCCCGAACTCTCCGGCGCCGAGGAACGCACCGCCGCGCTGTTCGCCGACCGGCTGGCCGAGGACGGCTACACCGTCACCCGGGGCATCGGCGGGCACGGCGTGGCCGGTGTGCTGCGCCGCGGCGAGGGCCCCGTCGTCGTCCTGCGCGCCGAACTCGACGCGCTGCCGGTCACCGAGGACACCGGCCTCGCCTACGCCAGCCGGATACCCGGCGTCATGCACGCCTGCGGCCACGACCTGCACCTCGCGGCGCTCGCCGGGGCCGCCCGCACCCTGGCCCGCACCCCATGGCACGGCGGCACCGCCGTGATCGTCGGCCAGCCCGCCGAGGAGACCCTGAGCGGCGCCCGCGCCATGCTCGCCGACGGCCTGTACGAGCGGATCGGCGGCCCGCCGGACGCCGTACTCGCCCAGCACGCCGCGCCGTTGCCGGCCGGGCTCCTGGCGCACGCCACCCAGCCGGGCGGCCCCGTCCTGGCCGGCAGCCGCACCCTGGACGCGGTGCTGCACGGCAGCGGGGGGCACGCCGGTACGCCGCAGCTGACGGTCGACCCGGTGGTGACCGCGGCGGCGGCCGTCCTGCGGCTCCAGAGCGTCGTGTCCCGCGAGATCGCCCCGGGTGAGCCCGCCGTCCTCACGGTCGGCCGGCTGCGGGCCGGGGACCGGGCCAACGTGGTGCCCGACCGCGCCGAACTGGGCATCAGCCTGCGCGCCTTCCGCGAACCCGTACTGGAACGGATGGCGGCGGCGGTACGGCGCATCGTGCGCGCCGAGAGCGAGGCGTCGGGCGCGGCCCGGCCTCCCGAGTTCACCGAGACCTCACGGTCACCGGTGCTGGCCCCCGACGCGGGGCTGACCGCGGCGCTGCGCGCCGCGCACGGGGAACTGTTCGGGAAGTCCCGGGTGTCCGGCCTGCCGCCGGGCACCGCCACCGAGGACTTCCCGTGGTTCGGCCCCGCGGGAGCGGAGGCCGGACTGCACGGGGGACGGGGCATCCGGTGCGGTTACTGGATGCTGGGTACGGTCGGCGCCGCCCGGTGGCGCGCCGCCCACGCCCCGGCCGGCGAAGGGGAAGAGCCCCCCGCACTGCCGCCCAACCACTCGCCGCGGTTCGCCCCGGACGTCCGTACCGCCCTGCCGACCGGCATCGAGGCGATGACCGCGGCGTTCCGGTGTGCCCTGCGGCACTCCCGGGAGACGGTCGGAGGCATCGAAGCGCATGATCCGTGAGTACGAACAGCGCCGGGGCGGGCACGATCACCCCGTGGACATCACCGCGGTCCGCCGCGACGCGCGGGTACCGGGCGGCGAGACGACCGCCCTGCGGCTGCTGTGGCTGCTGCCCGCCCAGTTGCCCTGCCACGCGGTGCGGGTGGAACCGGACCGGGTGCGGCTGCGGTTCGACGTGGACGCGCCGGCGGCACGGGAGGCGGTGCGGCGGGCGCTGGCGGACACGGCGCTGCGCGGCTGGGCCCAGGAGTGACGGCGGGGGCTAGATCCAGCCGCGTTCGCGGGCCAGCAGGGCGGCCTGCGCACGGCTGGTCGCGCCGAGCCTGCGCATGACATCGGCGATGTAGCGGCGGTAGGTGCGGACCGACACCCCGAGGCCCCTGGCCCCGGCCTCGTCCTTGCCGACCGTGCACATGAGCTGGAGGACGCGCAGTTCACCGTCCGACAGCGGAGCGCTCTCCTCCCCGGGGCGCTCCAGCCGGACGGAGATGTCCTCGGCGCCCTCCCAGGTCTTCTCGAACAGCCCCACGAGATTGGCCACCAGGGTGGTGCCCCGGGTCAGCAGCGCGCCCCGGATCGAGTCCCACGGGTCGAGGGGCATCAGCGCCGAGTGGCCGTCGAAGACCAGGACGTGCTCGACGACGGTGTCGGCCACCCGGATCCGGGCGCCGTGCGAGACGAGCTTGCTGAGCATGGCGGCGGTCGGCCGGCACTCCAGGGCGGACGCCGGGACGACGGCGCGGATCCGGACACCGCGGCGCAGGGCGCGCAGGGCCAGCGGCTCGCAGTAGGCGACGCGTTCGGCCGGCACCTCGCCCATCGGCTCGGCGTACAGCACCTCCCGCCGGGTGAAGAACGCGAGATCGTCGATGCGGTCCCGGATCTCCGGCCAGCCGTCGAGCTGTTCGATACCGCGTGGGGCATTCGTCCTGACCGTGGTCTCCGCGCGTAGTGTGGCCAGAATGTGCTGATTCTGCGTGAGCCGCTGCACCTCCAGATACAGCTCGCGCAGCCGCAGTTCGGCGAGCCGGGCGACAGCGGTCTCCGGAGTGGCGGGGGTGATCCGGCCCGGGGCCGTCCCGGGTCTCAGCAGGCCGAGCCCGGCGAGCCGGTCGAGGGCGGAACGTACGGTCTCCTCGCCCAGGTCCAGCAGCCGGTGGAGATGACCGGGCGTGGTGTCCGGGTTGCGGAGGAAATGCCGGTACACGGTCTCATCCGCCGCGGAGATTCCGAAGACCGCCATCTCGTGGGCATGCACAACTGAACCTCCTGGTGTGGGGGGCATGAGGAGACCTGGTCTCAGGGTAAGGGCGCAAACTATGACGGTGGTCGCTCAACAACAAGAAAACTCCTGCCCGTTGGGGGCAGGTGATGAACGCTCGGCGAATGGCGGGTAGCCGCCGCACCGCCCGGACCGTCCTCGCCGGGCACCCCCCGGCAGCACGCGGGCGAGCCGCGCACCCGCGCCCCCGAGCGGGGGGGGGGGGGGGGGCGCGGGGGGGGACCGGGCGCCCCCCCCCCGGGGGGGGGGGGGGGGGCGGGGCTGGCGGTTAACGGGCGTGGGGGGCGTGTAAA
>NZ_JBHWJL010000137.1:0-12687 GCF_042731495.1 Streptomyces sp. NPDC059853 | reverse complement strand
CGGCGGCGTACCGTTCCCGCCCCCGGCCCCGGCGGGCCCCGGGCCCGGCACCCCGCCGCCCCCGCCGCCCGGCCCGGCCATCCAGGCCCCCGGCGGCCCGGGCACCCCGCCGCCGCCCGCGCAGCACGCCCCGCCGCCCCAGGGGTACGGCTATCCGCCGCCCGGTGTGCCGACCGTCGGCTCCGGCTACATGGCGGTGCTGCGCTACCGCGCGCCCGAGGGCTCTGAGCAGCAGCTGATCCGCCGCTCGGCGCCCGGCATGCCGCACCCGGAGTGGCAGCTGCTGCACGAGCTGCACGCCATGAACGTGCCGCCGCAGCAGGTCCTCGAACTGCACACCGAACTCCAGTCCTGCGAGCTGCCCGGCGGCTACTGCGCCCGCATGATCCGCGACAACTGGCCGCAGGTGCGCATCACGCACACCGCCGCGTACGGCCACGACCACGCCTCCCGGCAGGCCGGGGTGCGGCATCTGGTGGAGCACCAGGACGAGCTCCAGCAGTTCGCGGACGGCCCGCCGCGCTCCGCGCCGGTGCGGGCGCCGCTGCCGCAGCAGCAGCCGGCCCCGGCGGTCGGCCTGGACGTGATCGGCCAGGAGCTGGTCGAGGCGTACGGGCCGCAGGCCGTCTTCCGCTACGACCAGCAGTCGGTGTCCCGGCAGGGCGTGCCGGAGATCGTGGCGCACACCCTGCTGTGGGCGGGGCTGCCGCTGGAGATCGCGCCGCTGTTCTGGGCGTACGCGCAGCCGGGCCGGCTGGTGCCGACGCTGGCCGAGGTGGCGGTGGAGCGCGGGGTGCAGCCGGCGCCGGACGCCGGCTCGTACCTGGTGATGGGCACCGACTTCGGCAAGCAGCTGTGTGTGCAGTACGGCACGGCGCACATCGTGGCGGTCCCGCTGGAGGCCGGTCCGGGCGGGGTGCCGGTGGCGCCGCAGTTCGTGAACGCCTCGCTGCCGCAGTTCGTGCGCTGCCTGGCGCTGCTGGGGCGGATGTGGCGGCTGCGGTACGGGCTCAACCCGGAGCAGGCCGGACGCTGGACGACGGACTTCCAGGCGCAGCTGGCCTCGCTCGACCCGCAGGCGGTCGCCGACCCGGAGAACTGGTGGTCGGTGCTGCTGGAGCAGATGTGGGACGGGCTGCTGTGAGGGAGGGCGCCGGCCGGGTGCTCTGACGGGCGGTACGCCGCGGGACCCCCGGCCGGGGGTCCTGCGGTTATCCTGCGGGAACCGGCCATCTCCTTCGAAGGGCACAGTCACGTGAGTTCCGTTCGCCCGGCAGCCGTCATCGTTCTCGCAGCGGGTGAGGGGACCCGCATGAAATCCGCGACCCCCAAGGTGCTGCACGAGATCTGCGGCCGGTCGCTGGTGGGCCACGTGGTGGCCGCCGCCGCCGAGCTGGACCCGGAGCGGCTGGTCGTGGTGGTGGGCCACGCCCGCCAGCGGGTGGCGGCGCACCTGGCGGAGATCGCCCCGGCGGCGCTGACGGCGGTGCAGGAGGAGCAGAACGGCACCGGGCACGCGGTGCGGGTGGCGCTGGCCGAGCTGGGCGGGGCCGGTGAGCTGTCCGGCACGGTGCTGGTGACCTGCGGGGACACCCCGCTGCTGACGGCCGCCACGCTGGCGGAGCTGACCCGGGTGCACACGGCGGAGGGCAACGCGGTCACGGTGCTGACCGCCGAGGTGCCCGACCCCACCGGCTACGGCCGGATCGTGCGGGAGGACGGCGCGGCCGGCGGCGCGGTGACCGCGATCGTGGAGCAGCGGGACGCGACCGAGGAGCAGCGGGCGATCCGGGAGATCAACTCGGGGGTGTTCGCGTTCGACGCGCGGCTGCTGGCCGAGGCGCTGGGGCAGCTGTCCACGGACAACAGCCAGGGCGAGGAGTACCTGACCGACGTGCTGGGCATCCTGCGCGCGGCCGGGCACCGGGCGGGCGCGGCGCGGGCGGCCGATCACGCGGAGATCGCCGGGATCAACAACCGGGTGCAGCTGGCGGCGGCCCGGCGGCTGCTGAACGACCGGCTGCTGGAGCGGGCGATGCTCGCCGGGGTGACGGTGGTGGACCCGGCCACGACGTTCATCGACGCGACGGTCACCTTCGAGCCGGACGCGGTGATCCACCCGGGCACGCAGCTGCTGGGCACCACCCACATCGGGGGCGGTGCGGAGATCGGCCCGAACGCGCGGCTGGCGCACACCTCGGTGGGCGAGGGCGCCACCGTCAGCAACACGGTGGCGGACAGCGCGCGGATCGGCGACGGCGCGAGCGTGGGCCCGTACGCCTATCTGCGCCCGGGTACGGTGCTGGGCCGCTCGGCGAAGGCCGGCACGTTCGTGGAGATGAAGAACTCCACGGTGGGCGAGGGCACGAAGGTGCCGCACCTGTCCTATGTGGGGGACGCCACGATCGGTGACTTCACGAACATCGGTGCCGCGAGCGTGTTCGTGAACTACGACGGGGAGTCGAAGCATCACACCACGATCGGTTCTCACTGCAAGACCGGCTCGGACAATATGTTTGTGGCGCCTGTCACGGTCGGGGACGGTGCTTATACGGCGGCGGGTTCGGTCATCACCAAGGACGTACCGCCGGGTTCGCTGGCGGTGGCGCGCGGCCAGCAGCGGAATGTGGAGGGCTGGGTGGCCCGCAGGCGGCCCGATTCGCCGGCCGCGCGGGCGGCCGAGGCGGCGCTGCTGGCGGACGCGGACAAGCCGGCGGAGATCTGATCCGCAGGTCGGGTACGGGACCGGCCGCCGTCCGCAGGGCGAACCGCGCCAAGCGGCGCGAGGTGCGGGAAGTACCGTAGAGGTGCCCCGAACGGGCCGATACGCGCAGAAGCGGACTCCAAGGAGACACACTGTGACCGGGATCAAGACGACCGGCGAGAAGAAGATGATGCTCTTCTCCGGGCGCGCCCACCCCGAGTTGGCGAAGGAGGTCGCCGCCGAATTGGGCGTGGCGCTGGTCCCGACCACGGCTCGGGAATTCGCGAACGGCGAGATCTATGTACGTTTTCAGGAGTCGGTGCGCGGCGCCGACTGTTTTCTGATCCAGAGCCACACCGCGCCGATCAATACCTGGATCATGGAACAGCTGATCATGATCGACGCTCTCAAACGGGCTTCCGCGCGCAGTATCTCCGTGATCATTCCGTTCTACGGGTATGCCCGGCAGGACAAGAAGCACCGGGGCCGCGAGCCCATCTCGGCCCGGCTGATGGCGGATCTGCTGAAGACGGCGGGCGCGCACCGGATCATCACCATGGATCTGCACGCCGACCAGGTCCAGGGCTATTTCGACGGCCCGGTCGACCACCTCTTCGCGCTGCCGGTCCTCACCGACTACATCGCGGGCCGGGTGGACCACGCCAAGCTGACGGTGGTCTCCCCGGACGCCGGGCGGGTGCGGGTCGCGGACCGGTGGGCGGACAAGCTGGGCGCCCCGCTGGCGATCGTCCACAAGCGGCGTGACCCGGACGTGGCGAACCAGGTGACCGTGCACGAAGTCGTCGGTGACGTGAACGGCCGGGTGTGCGTGCTGGTCGACGACATGATCGACACCGGCGGCACCATCTGCGCGGCGGCGGACGCGCTGTTCGCCAACGGCGCGGAGGACGTGATCGTGGCGGCCACCCACGGGGTGCTGTCCGGTCCGGCGGCGGACCGGCTGAAGAACTCCAAGGTCTCGGAGTTCATCTTCACCAACTCGCTGCCCACCCCGAGCGAGGTGGACCTGGACAAGATCACCGTGCTGTCGATGGCGCCAACCATCGCCCGCGCGGTGCGCGAGGTCTTCGAGGACGGCTCGGTGACCAGCCTGTTCGAGGGCAACGCGTAACACGATTCCCGCGGCGCCTCCCCCGCCGGGTACACTGCCCGGGTTGCTCGGCGAGGGAGGCCCCCCGGGGTCGTCCGTAATCGACGCGCTCGTGTTCCACGCGGCAGGTCCCATCACGGGCCGGGTGACAGTTGTGTGTCCACCACCCGAGCCAGAGGGAGAACCACCATGGCCGATGTGAAGATCGAAGCCGAGGTCCGCGAGGAGTTCGGCAAGGGCGCCTCGCGCCGTATCCGCAGCGCCGACAAGGTCCCGGCCGTCATCTACGGCCACGGCGGCGACCCGGTCCACGTGACCCTGCCGGGCCACGCCACCATGCTGGCGCTGAAGAACTCCAACGTGCTGATCACGCTGGACATCGCGGGCCGCCAGGAGCTGGTGATCCCGAAGGCCGTCCAGCGCGACCCGCTGAAGGGCTTCCTCGTCCACCTCGACCTGCTGGTCGTCAAGCGCGGCGAGCAGGTCTCCGTCGAGGTTCCGCTGAACGTCGAGGGCAACCTGGCGCCGGGCGGCGGCCTGCTGGAGCACGTGCTGTCCGCGCTGCCGGTCGAGGCCGAGGCCACCGACATCCCCGAGTCCCTGACCGTCTCCGTGCAGGGTCTGACCATCGGCGACTCGGTGCTGGCCAAGGACGTGCCGCTGCCCAAGGGCACCTCGCTGGCCATCGACGGCGACGACATCGTCGTGCAGGTCGTGCAGCCGCAGGCCGAGGAGCCGGCCGCCGGTGGCGCGGGCGAGGGCGAAGAGGCGTCCGCCTGACGCACGGGCTGAACCCGGGCCGGTGACGGCGGGGATGGAAGGATGCAGGCATGACGGAAAGCACCTCCCCCTGGCTGATCGCCGGCCTGGGCAACCCCGGGCCGAGTTACGCGGGCAACCGCCACAACGTGGGCTTCATGGTGGCCGATCTGCTGGCCGACCGGATCGGCGCGCGCTTCAAGGCGCACAAGTCCCGCGCGATGGTGGCGGAGGGCCGGCTGGCCGGGCACCGGGTGGTGCTGGCCAAGCCGATGACGTACATGAACCTGTCCGGCGGCCCGACCGGCGCGCTCAGCGCCTTCTACAAGATCCCGGCCGAGCAGGTCGTCGCCATCCACGACGAACTCGACATCGGCTACGGCGTGCTGCGCCTCAAGCGCGGCGGCGGGGACAACGGCCACAACGGGCTGAAGTCGCTCACCGCGACGCTGGGCCGGGACTACTACCGGGTGCGGTTCGGGGTGGGCCGGCCGCCGGGGCGGATGGACGTGGCGGCGTTCGTGCTCAAGGACTTCTCGTCCGCCGAACGCAAGGAACTGGACTACTTCGTGGACCGCGCGGCGGATGCCGTGGAGGCCCTGATCACCGAGGGCCTGGAACGGGCGCAGGGCACGTACAACGGCTGAGGCCGCGCGTTCAGCGGACCGGTTCGGCGTCCCCCGCCGCCGGGGCGGCATCGGCCGGCGCGGGGGCCGGCTCGGCCCGGGGGCGGTACCGGGAGACGGCGACGCCGGCGAGGCACAGGGCGCCGCCCAGCAGGCCGAAGAGGCCGGGGACTTCGCCGAGCAGCACCCAGGACATCAGCACCACCAGGGCGGGCACCACATAGGTGGTGGCGCTCATCCGCCCGGCAGTGGTGCGGGCCAGCGCGTACGCCCAGGTGGTGAAGGCCAGGGCGGTGGGGAACAGCCCCAGGTAGATCATGTTGAGCGTCGCGGACGCGGGCGCGTCGGCGATCTCGGCAACCAGCGCGCCGCTGAAAGGCAGGGCGGCCACGAGGCCCACCAGCGCGCTGAAGGTGACCACCTGGAGCGGCCCGGCGTGCCCGAGCGCGGGCTTCTGGAGCACCACCCCGGCCGCGTACGTCACGGCGGCCACCAGGCACAGCAGCACCCCGAGGGCCGAGGCGTCGCCGTCACCGGACATGGACACCCCGACGACCACGGCGCCCAGGAACGACAGCCCCATCCCGGCCACCAGCGTGCGCGGCAGGCCCTCGCCGAGCATCCGGCCGCCGATCAGCGCGACCAGCAGCGGGGCGATGTTCACCAGCATGGCGGCGGTCCCGGCATCGACCTGCTGCTCGCCCCAGTTGAGGGCGACGTTGTAGACGCCGAACCACAGGAAGCCGGAGGCCGCGATCCACGGCCAGGCCGCCCGGGACGGCCACCCCACCCGCCGCACCAGACACACGGCCCCCAGCGCGAGCACGGCGGCCAGCAGCCGCCCGAGCGTGAGCGCCCCGGGCGAGTACGCCTCACCGGCGCTGCGGATGGAGACGAAAGCCGAGGCCCACAACACCACGGTCACCCCGGCGGCGCCCAGCGCCAGCCACTTCTGACGCCCACTGTCAGGCACATCAGCACTCATGGTGCTGACAGTAGCCGGTGCGGGGCCCGTTCTCCATGCTGTTTCGGCCACCGATATGCCAGCGGCACGAACCCTCTGACCGCAGCGGACTTCGCACCCTCCGGCGCTCGGTAGGGTGCGGAAGCGTGGTGATCGATGACAACCGGCTGGCCGCCCTGCACAACGAGGCCGTGACCGGGAACCCGCGGGCCGCGCGGGAGTTGGGGCGGCTGCTGTGTCTCCTGCCGGACGGGCCCGACGGAGAGGCCTGGCCATTACGCCACTGGCCCGGCGAACCCTGGCTGCGGGCGGCCCTCACCGCCCGGCCCGACGACGCGCTGGCCGCCGTCCTGCTGGCCGGGGTACTGGCCCAGCAGATCGAGTGGTCCTACCTCCTCGGGGACCCCGGCTCCGCCCTCGCCCGGCGCCAGGGCGAGGCCCTGCACCTGTACCGCGGCGTGCTGCGCACCGACCCGGAGCATCCGGCCGCGCGCGCCGGACTGGACGCGCTGCGCCGCCCGGGCACCGCGCTCAGCGGGGAGAGCGGCTACAGCTACTACCGGCTGGAAGCCACCCTCCCCGACGGCACCACCGTCCGGCTGATCAGCGCCGACCCGGACGAACTCCACTGGGCCGCCCAGTCGCTGCCCCCGGGCGCCGAACTGGCCCTCACCGTCCACACCCCCACCGGCAAGCCGCACACCACCGTGTTCCCGCACGGCCGGCTCCCCCACCCCCCGCCGCCGCTCCCCGGCCCCGCCCTGCCGCCCGGTCACCCGGTGCGGCTGAACCTGGACAGGGCCGAGGTCATCGCCTACTACGGCTACGCGGCCGAGCCGAGGTCCCAGCGCAGATTGCCGTCGTCCGCCCGGTAGATGTTGCCGACACCCAGGTAGATCTCGACCTCCGCCGGGTCGCTGTCCTCCGGCACGAGGACCGTCTTGCACTTCTCGACGACGGCCCCGGCGGGCAGTTCCTCCATGGCGTCACCCGTGTCGTCGGGGCACCGGCCCTCGAACGCCAGCGGGTACACGCTCAGGACGTTGGTCGAGGACTCGCCGTCGGCCGTCCGCACCAGCAGATTGGCACCCGCGTAGTTGTAGGGCAGGTCCTCACCGGACACATGGGCCACCGACACATGGACGGCGGCCGGCCGCAGCCCCACCACGTCCTCGGGGTCGAAGTAGCCCTCCAGGGCGGAGTGTTCTCCCAGTTCCACCCGGTCCACCGTGATCTCCACCTCGGCTTCCCAGCGTTCGCCGTCGCTGTGCTCGACGACGAACGGCACCGGGCCGGAGGACTCCCCGAGAGCCAGCACGGACGGCTGCTCCGGCGCGCTCTCCTCCTCGGTCCCGCTCTCCCCGGCCGGCTCCTGGTCCGCCTCGGCGGCCGTCTCCTGCCCCGGCGTCGCGGAGGCGGCGTCGGTGCCGGAGTCCGACCCGCCGTCCGCTCCGCACGCGGTCGTCAGAGCCAGCAGAAAGGCTGCCGCCGTCACCGGCAGCACCGTGGTCCCACGCATGGGCAACTCCCCGTTCCCCCTCGAATGCATGACTCAAACACCCTATCCAGCGGTGCCGTCGGCCCGTACCGCAGCACGGCCCCGCCCGGCGCGGAGCACGCCGGGAGGGGCCGTGGGGAGGGGGCGGGACCTCAGCCGGTGTTGCGCAGTCCGGCCGCCACGCCGTTGACCGTCAGCAGCAGCGCCCGGGTCAGCAGCGGGTCGGGGGCCTCGCCCCGCTCGGCCGCCTCCCGCTGCCGGTGCAGCAGCGAGACCTGGAGGTAGGAGATCGGGTCCAGGTAGGCGTCCCGGATGCGCAGGGTGCGCTGGAGCGCCGGGTTGGCGTCCAGCAGCTCCGACTCACCGGTGATGCGCAGCACCTCGGAGACGGTGAGCGCGTGCTCCGCCTCGATCACGTCGAAGATGTGCTGCAGTTCGCGCGGCACGAGGGTGTCCACGTAGTGCCGGGCGATCCGCAGATCCGTCTTGGCCAGCGTCATCTCGACGTTGGACAGGAAGTTGCGGAAGAAGTGCCAGCGGTTGAACGCCTCGGCGAGCGTGTCCTCCAGGCCCGCCTCGCGGGCCGCCTTCAGCCCGGAGCCCGCGCCGAACCAGCCCGGCACGATCTGCCGGGACTGCGTCCAGCCGAACACCCACGGGATCGCCCGCAGCCCGTCCAGGCCCGCGCCCGAGTCCGGGCGGCGCGAGGGGCGCGAGCCCAGGTGCAGCTCCGCCAGCTGGTCCACCGGGGTCGCCGCGAAGAAGTACGCGGGCAGGTCCGGGTCGTCGACCAGCTTCCGGTAGGCGGCGTGCGCCGCCTCCGAGACGGTGTCCATGGCGGCGTCCCAGCGCGCCAGGTCCTCGTCCGACTGGCGGGGCGCGGTGTGCAGCGCGGAAGCCTGGAGGGTGGCCGCGACGGTCAGTTCCAGGTTCTCCCGGGCGAGCGAGGGCACCAGGTACTTGTCGGAGATGACCTCGCCCTGCTCGGTCACCTTGATCTCGCCCTCCAGCGTGCCCCACGGCTGCGCCAGGATCGCGTCCTGGGTCGGACCGCCGCCGCGGCCCACGGTGCCGCCGCGGCCGTGGAAGAGCCGCAGCCGGACGCCGTGCCGGTGCGCGACGTCGCGCAGCCGGCGCTGGGCGCGGTGGATCTCCCACTGGGAGGTGGTGATCCCGCCGAACTTGGAGGAGTCGCTGTAGCCGAGCATGACCTCCTGCACGTCGTCGCGCAGCGCCACCAGCCGGCGGTAGGAGGGGTCGGAGAGCATGGCGTCCAGCAGCTCGTCCGCGATCCGCAGCTCGTCCGTGGTCTCCAGCAGCGGCACGATGCCGATCTTCGCCCAGCCCGCGTGCAGGTCCAGCAGCCCGGCCTCGCGGGCCAGGATCGCCGCCGCGAACACGTCGTCGGCGCCCTGGCACATGGAGATGATGTAGGACTCGATGATCTCCGGGCCGAAGGCGTCCAGCGCCTTGCCGATGGTGCCGAAGACGCCGAGCGTCCTGGCGCCCGCCGCGTCCAGCGGGGCCGGGGAGGGGGCCAGCGGGCGGCGCGAGCGCAGTTCCTTGGCGAGCAGCTTGGTGCGGTACTCGCGCGGCATGTCGGCGTACCGCCACGACTCCTCGCCGAGCCGGTCGAAGAGCTGGCCGAGCGCGTGGTGGTGGGCGTCGGCGTGCTCGCGCACGTCCATGGTGGCCAGCTGGAGCCCGAACGCGGCCACGGTGCGGATCAGCCGCTCCAGGCGGCCGTCGGCGATGAGCCCGCCGCGGTGCTCACGCAGCGAGCGCTGGACGAGGGAGAGGTCGGCCAGCAGCTCCCCGGTGCCCAGGTAGTCGTGCCCGGGGACGTGGGCGGCGCCCGCCGCCAGCCGGGCGCGGGTGTTGAGCAGCTTCTGCCGTACGCAGGTGACCTTGAGCCGGTAGGGCTCCTCGGCGTTGAGCCGCTTGTAGCGCGGGGTGATCTCCGGCAGCGCCTCCAGGTCGGCTGCGAGGGAGGCCAGCAGTTCCTCGGTGGCGCCGCTGTTGCGGATGGAGTTGGACAGGGCGCTGCGCAGCTCGTCGATGTGCTGCAGCGCCATGGAGATGCCGTGCTCGTGCTGGAGCAGCAGCACGTCCCAGGTGACGGACGGGGTGACGTTGGGGTTGCCGTCGCGGTCGCCGCCGATCCAGGTGCCGAACGTCAGCGGGCGGGAGCCGGCCGGGAGGGGGGCGCCGGCCCGTTCCAGCTCGTCCGCCAGGTCCTCCAGGAGGTCGCCGACCGCGCCGTGGTGCAGCTCGTCCAGGTAGTAGACGGCGTTGCGCGCCTCGTCGGTGGGCTCGGGGCGGGTGACGCGCAGTTCGTCGGTCTGCCAGATGAGGTCGATGTTCTCGGCGAGCCGCAGTTCGGTGCGGCGGCGGTCGGCGCCCAGCTCGCTCTCCGGGCGCCCCAGCAGTTCGGCGATCTTGCGCAGCTTGGTGAGCACCGAGCGGCGGGCGGCCTCGGTGGGGTGGGCGGTGAAGACCGGGCGGACACCGAGGTGGGCCACGGTCTGCCGCAGATGCGCGGGGTCGGCGTCCTTGAGCATGTCGGCGGTGCGCGTCAGCGGTCCGCCCTCGGCGGCGCGCCGGGCCGCGAGTTCGCGTCCGCGGTGCACCTGCTCGGTCACATTCGCCAGATGGAAGTACGTGGAGAACGCCCGCACGAGCTTGGCCGCCGTCTGGAGGTCGGTGTCCCCCAGCAGGGCGGCGGCGGCCTCGCCGTCGGTACGGGTCAGGGACCGGACCCGCTCGACGAGATCGAGCAGTTCGGGGCCGTCCTGCCGGACCAGCGTCTCCCCCAGGAGATCCCCCAGACGGCGGATGTCCGCGCGCAGCGCGCTACCACTTTCGGGGCTTTCCGTTCTCTCCGGCTTGCTGTCGGCACTGCTCACAGTTGCGGCTCCTCGCAGCTGAATGAACCTGAATGGACGAGAATCTGGCAGGTCACGGACCGCGCTGTCCGACGGACCCCCATGGTAATGAGGCCGCCCCCGGCGGGCCGGGGGGCTTCAGGGCGTGAGATGACCTCACGGATTGCGATACTTACGTTGCCGTAGGTTACGGTCCCGTAGGTAGGCCGTAACGGGCGACATCAGCCTCTACGTACCCCCTTCCCCCCTCTCCCTCCCCCGAGGAACGCTGCCTCATGACGACCTCTCCCGACCTCGTACCCTCCAAGGCGGCGTCCCCGGACCCCGCGACACCCGCCGACCCCCCGCCCCCGTCCGGCACCCTGGGCGGTGAGCGGCGCGGCTCGGCGGAGCAGGTGGCCCTCACCGTCTTCATCGTCCTGCCCTTCCTCGCCCTGCTCGCCGCCGTCCCGCTCGCCTGGGGCTGGGGCGTGAGCTGGCTCGACCTGGGGCTGCTGGCCGCCTTCTACTTCATCGGCTGCCACGGCATCACCATCGGCTTCCACCGCCACTTCACCCACAGCGCGTTCAAGGCCAAGCGCCCGCTGCGCATCGCCCTGGCCATCGCCGGCTCGCTGGCGCTGGAGGGCCCGGTGGTGCGCTGGGTCGCCGACCACCGCAAGCACCACCAGCACTCGGACGCCGAGGGCGACCCGCACTCCCCCTGGCGGTACGGGGAGACCGTCCCGGCGCTGCTGAAGGGCCTGTGGTGGGCGCACACCGGGTGGCTGTTCAACGTGGAGCAGACCCCGCAGCACAAGTACGCGCCCGACCTGATCAAGGACCCGGACGTCCGCCGCGTCTCGCGCCAGTTCGTGCTGTGGACGTCCGTGTCGCTGCTGCTGCCGCCGCTGATCGGAGGACTGGCCACCTGGTCCTGGCAGGGCGCGCTCACCGCGTTCTTCTGGGGCTCCCTGGTGCGGGTGGCGCTGCTGCACCACGTCACCTGGTCGATCAACTCGATCTGCCACGCCACCGGCAAGCAGCCGTTCCGCTCCCGGGACCGCTCCGGCAACGTGTGGTGGCTGGCCGTGCTCTCCTGCGGCGAGTCCTGGCACAACCTGCACCACGCCGACCCGACCTGTGCCCGGCACGGCGTCGACCGGGGCCAGCTGGACTCCAGCGCCCGGCTGATCCGCTGGTTCGAGAAGGCCGGCTGGGCGTACGACGTGCGCTGGCCGAAGCCGGAACGGCTCGCCGCGCGACGTGCTCCGGGGGCCCCGGGGACAAACCCCGGGGAAGCGGAGCCCGCCAAGACGGCATGATGGTGGGGTGGCGACCGACGAGAGCAGCAGCAACGGCAAGGAGCGAGCGGTCCGGGGCAAGGAGCGTCCGCCCCGGCGCACGCGTCGGCGGATGACCGGCACCGAGCGCCGTGAGCAGTTGCTCGACATCGGTCGCACCCTGTTCGCGGAGCGCGGCTTCGAGGGCACCTCGGTGGAGGAGATCGCGGCGAAGGCCGGTGTCTCCAAGCCGGTGGTGTACGAGCACTTCGGCGGCAAGGAAGGGCTGTACGCGGTGGTCGTGGACCGCGAGATGACCCGGCTGCTGGACATGGTGCAGAGCGCGCTGACCGCCGGGCACCCGCGTGAACTGTGCGAGCAGGCGGCGTTCGCCCTGCTGGACTACATCGAGAAGTACACCGACGGCTTCCACATCCTGGTGCGCGACTCCCCGGTGGCCCAGTCCACCGGGACCTTCGCCTCCCTCATCGGGGACATCGCCACCCAGGTCGAGGACATCCTGGGCCTGGAGTTCAAGGCGCGCGGCTTCGACGCGAAGCTCGCCCCGATGTACGCGCAGGCGCTGGTGGGGATGGTGGCGCTGACCGGGCAGTGGTGGCTGAACGTGCGGCGGCCGAGGAAATCGGAGGTCGCGGCGCATCTGGTGAATCTCGCCTGGAACGGTCTCCAGGGACTGGAGCACCATCCGCGTCTGGTGGGCCACCGCCGGGTGTGAGGGCCCGCGCCGCCCGCACCCGCCGGCGTACCTGGGAAAGAGAACCGCCCCCCCGCCCCGGGCCCCGGCCGGGGGGGGGGGGGGTGGGGGGGCGGGGCGCCCCGGGGGGGGCCCGGCCGCGCCCGGCGGGGACAGGCCCCCC